>JADJDU010000029.1 GCA_016702505.1 Microthrixaceae bacterium | reverse complement strand
AGCTTTAGCGCATACTTGCTCCTAACGCCGTGAATCAGGCGGTCGGCAAACCATTCGGATCGGAGAATCCAATGATCACCACCCCACCTTCCACCTCGGCTCGCCCACCCAGATCGGCCCGCTCACGGTCTTCCCGGTCTGGACCGAAACCCCGGGCCGAAACGGCCGATCCGCACCTCGGTTCCACAGGGCGTCACCATCGTGTGTGAGGTCCCCGGCGGCCGCAGTGGTCGAACGGCTGACGATTGAACAACCCGACCGCAGACCTTCCTTCTCCCCGCCGGCGCCGTGTTCGAAGGGGGCCAACAGCACGGGCCCTGCTCCACAGCGTGGTGGTCGATGCCGAGAGCACCATCGCCATCGACGTCCCGCTGCGTCGAACAAGGGCCGGTGTGGTCGGGCGGGGTCGACAGCGCCTCCACCAGCGTCGAGCGCCCCTGGCCCGTTCGGGGGCGTTGAGCGGATCGTCGGCCCGCGAGACAACCCGCTCAATTACGACCTCCGCCACAGCGACCAGGGTCGGGTGTGGAGCCAGGTCAACCGCTACGAGCGGGTCGGCGGCAGTCGAGGACCAGTTCGCTGCTGGACTTCACCGACACCACGCGGGAGGAGATCCGCCGGGAGCTGGCCAACCTCAGGCCGTTGCTCACGTGGCGCGGCGTGCTGATCGGGATCGGTGGGCGCAGCCCTCCTTGGGTGTTCGGCCACCCAAGCTCTTCGCCGCCGAATGGGAACCGATCCTCACCGGGGTGGCCGACGCCGCCTTCACGGTGATCGACTCACCAGCGCCCGGCCCGCTTCTTCGCTCGCCACATCTCGGGGAGCGCGCCCTACAGCCATGGGCCCCGGCCGGGCCGGGGTGGCGGTCGGGGTCGTGACGGCCTGTCCGTGATCGACGGCGTGGTCGAGGGCGTGATCGACGGCCGCACCAGCGACCGGGAGGGCCAGCCATCCACATCACCGCCCTCAACGCCCGCCACGCACTGATGCGTCGTGAACTCGGAGTGACCGCCATCGAGAGTTGATATCGTTCATTCTCGTTCTTGATATCAAGGAGTGGACCATGACCGGACGGTCATCGACGTCGACGACGACAACCTGTCCACGCGGCGGCGGAGGTCTTGGGCACAACCGCAAAAGGTGGCCACGTTCAACCGAGCCCTTGCAGAAGTGGCAGCCCGTGCGGGTCGCCTGGCCTTCCTCGACCATCTCGACGACGTGGCCGGTGACCTGGCGGATCCGGCGGCTGATGGAGGATGCCTGGCGGTGACCGGGCTCCACCTCGAGCTGACAAGTCGGCTCCGAGCAGCGGCGACACAGCACGGCGGCGCGTGACCTGCTGGCCCTACTCCTTGTCGAGGGTGCCTTGGCTCCCTGCCACGTCACTGCCCTCGAAGTGCTCTATTCGGCACGAAACCGCCAGGACTATGAGACGTTGCGCTCCGGACATAGCCACGTTGCCGTGGCTACCCGCTGGCAGGGCAATGGATCGGCGTTGGAGGTTCAAGGACTTCTCGCCAGAAGGGGCCAGCATCGTGTTCCCTTACCAGACCTGATGATCGCCGCGACGGCCGAGGTCAACGACGCCGTGGTCCTCCACTACGACTGCGGCTTCGACGTGATCGCGGCGGTGACCGGCCAGCCGACCCGCTGGATCGTCAAGCGCGGAACGGGCGGCTGACGCTGGTCGCCGTCGGCCCCGGCTGGCAGTGGGAACGTGCCCGACGGCGTGGGTCACGGCTTCGGCGTACCATCCTCCGACGCCATCGAACGGGAGGGGTTGTGACGGCGGAAGCCCTGGATGATCGATCCTGAACTCGCCCTACGAGGCCCCCGGCCGTCACTTTGCTCCCTTGGCCCAACGGGCCTACGGCGGATCCTCGTAGGTCGCCGGCCGACGAGTCGTTCATTCCGATCCTCAACCCGCAAGGGCAAGGCCAAGACGTCCGGCAAGCCGGCGGCAAGGCAAACAGGTCGGGACCTCACTCGGCCCCGACCCCCCGACCTCGCTGGACTTCGACATCACCGGTGAGCGCCGGGAGCAGAACTCGCTGATCAACGACATCCGCCAGCGGGTGGGCTGTGGCGGGGTCGTAACTATCGGGCGTCACGCCAGTCTTGGAAGGCTAAGCGCTCTCGACGTGGGGCGTAGGGGTCGGGATTGTGGGCATCGACGATGCAACTCGAGACGGGCTGGTGGCTGCGCACTCCGACAGCCAATTGGTAGCCCGCCGAGCCAGATCGTGTGTGAATAGCAGCACACAACTTACGGAATCAGGGACGTGTGTTGATAACAACACACGGCTGGCGCTATCGGGCCCGCGGCCTCGATTCTGACTCCCAGGTCCGCCAGCTCGTCGAGGATCGGGGTGGCGCCCCAGACCTGGTTGCGTTTCCTGGTGGTCAGGGTCCTCAGTACGCCGGCCTCGGTCGGCCGATCGGCGCGGCGTAGATGCTCGATTCCGAGGCCGATGGCGTCGGCCCTTCCTCGGCTCCACAGCACCGGTTGTGACGCAAGCACTGCCAGCAATCT
Source organism: Microthrixaceae bacterium (assembly GCA_016702505.1). Lineage (NCBI taxonomy): Bacteria > Bacillati > Actinomycetota > Acidimicrobiia > Acidimicrobiales > Microthrixaceae > Microthrixaceae bacterium. The sequence continues at coordinate 46,560 of JADJDU010000029.1, read as the reverse complement.
CGCGGTGGCGCTCCCCGCCGCGCCCCCACCCGACCATGGCCGCCATCTCCGCAGGCGCCTCGGCCGGACAGAGCGCCGTGCCCTGATGGTCGGCTGCGGCCCCGGCGGCGGCCGAGCAAATAAGTGACTATTGGACTGGCGTCACCAGCGATATGAGCCGAGCGCTTCCGAAATAGCGGTCCCGTCGTGCCACAAAGGCCGACGCCAGCGGGATCACCACGTGACGGGTGGCCTGGCGCCGACGCAGGATCGTGTTGACCCGCGCTCGGCCGATCCTGCCGTTGCCGTCGATGAAGGGGTGGATCCAGTTCGAACTGGGCGTGGGCGATCGCAGCCCTGGACGAGGGCCGGCATGTCGTCACGGTTGGCGTACTCAACCAGGTCGCCATGTATCCCTCCACCGTGTCGGCGGGCGGGGGGGCACGTAAAGGCACCACCTCAGGGTGAATGGTCGCTCCCCGATCCAGTTCTGCACGGAGGCCCGGAGGCGACCGGCCCCATCCGGCCCTCATTGGGGTCATCGACCATCAATGCTCGGTAAACGGATAAGCATCTCGAGGGTGACGGTTTCGGGTGCGACCCACGTCCTCGACCATCACTTCCAGCGCGTTGGTAGCCGCCACCATCGGCGCTGCCGACGTGTTCGCCTGCTTACCCGTGGAGAGCCTGTCGAAGTCGTCGATGTCTGCCTGTATCCGCTCGATCTTCGACGGCCACCGACTCCGTCCGCACGAGCATGGCACCAAGAGCACTGAGATCGCCGGCGTGCCGGTGGTCGAGCGAACTGATCTCCATCACGGCGCGCTCCACCTCCCGGCCAGACGTCCATCGATCTCAATGCGTCTCGCGGCACGATCATCGGGGGCAATGAGACGGTCACCGAGAAGTGATCGGTCCTCTTTCGTGCCGCCGCAGGATCGCCTGGGCCTGGTCTGACCTCGGACGCGTGCGGCGTCCAGGCCATCGGTGAAGCGCTTTCAAGTGAGTAATCGACCGGCAGTCGATCGACCTTGGGGGTTGCCATCACCTCCCTCCTTCCTCCGGACCAGCTCCGGCACTGTTCGAGTTATGACTCTATCTCGGACTACTGCCCAGTTGCTCCCGATCTCACGCGGATCGGCTGGGACCGTGGTTGGCGCATCCCGCACTGACCGAACCTCAGGGCCGTGCTCACCCAGAGCCCCAGGTTGAGACCGCCGTGAGCGCTGTATCACGCGTGATACGCTTTGGCCGTGTCGAGGTGTCGATTCGAGATCTCTCCAGAATCATCGGGCGAGGTCGTCGAGCGTGCCCAGCGTGGCGAGCGCTAACTATCACCGCGCTGGAACGCCCGCTGGCCCATTATTGCGTCCGGGCTCCCCGGGCCGCGACTCCGCTGGCTGAGCTGCGCCAGCGTTGGGCCCGCCTCCCAGGTTGACCCGGCGGCCCTTCGGCGCGATATCGACGACGTGTTCGATCAGGGGATCTGACGTGGCCAGGGGGTGTCCTCGATACCAGCGCGTCGATCCTTCTGGGCCGAATCCGAGAGCCGATGAGTTGCTCCCGACCGAGCCCCTCATCACCACCGTCACCCTCGCCGGGCTGTCTGTGGGTCCCTGGTCGCTGCCACCTTCCGATGGGCGCGCTGCCCGGCAGGCACACCTCCAACAAGCCGAGGACCGACTTCGACCCGCTGCCCTTCGATGCAATGGCGGCCCGAGCCTTCGACCGCGTCGCCGCATCACCTGTTTCGGCGAAAGGTCAGCCGCCCTTTGCACCGCACTTTAAGAGGTCAGCCCTTTGTGTGCCTACGGCGATGATCGCCGCCGTGTGCATGGCAAGCGCCTGCCGATCCACCTGCAACCCCGGCGACTTCTCAGGGTCGCCGGCCACGGAGCAATGGTGGCGGTACCTCACCCCGACCACTAACGCTGTTGATCGGCCGGTTCCTCCAGCGCCTCCGCCCGGCAGCCCCGCCCGGCCGGAGATCAGGCGAGGCCGAAGGTCTGCAGCCGAGAGGCGATCTCCTCCGGCGACAGATCGCTCGAGGCCACCTCGATCACAAGGTCGTAGACCTCGTCATTGCCGTGACGCCGACCGCCTTGCACGTTCAGTTTCAGAACGTGGCCGTTTGTAAGTCAGCCAAGCCGCTTGTTGCCGTCAACCAGCATGGTTGATGACGATGGACTGAACCAGAGCTGCGGCCTTCATCCAGATCGTCAGGAGAGCGTCCACCAAAGACCGTGGCCTGAGGCCGCCACCGCTGATGTCAGTAGTCCGGCGTCTCTGATCGGTGGGGGGTCGCCCAGGTGGCGCCTGTGGGGATATGGCACATCGTAGTCGTGAACTCGACGATGTGCTGTCACTCGTGCCCCAGGCGCTCAGAGCGGCGTCGGCATGAACGTCTGCAATCCGATCGCCGGCACCGCCACCCGGTCCCGATGACCCTGGCGTCTACATACTCACGGATCGCCCGACGGGCGGCATCTTACATCAAGGAAACACCCTCCGCCTCAGCCCGTAACCGAAGGACCGCTGCTCTTCTTCAGTCAACCGGAAACGTCATAGCCATCCGCCAACAGTACATCAGTCTGGTATCAGACTCCTGTTGTTCTGTTTGCGAACAACGGGATTCCCCGAGGATCGCCTGAGCCCACGGCCTGGTCTCGGCCGTGCGCCGCGGCTAGACCACCGATGAAGCGGGCCCAAGGGAGACATCGCCCGACTGTCGATCGGCTTGCGAGTCACCATCGCCTGCTCTCTCCCTGGAGCAGCCCGGTCACTATTTCCGAGGCAGAGTCCATCTCGGACTGCTAACACAGATACTCCGGATCTCCAGCGGACCGGCGGGGATCGTGGTTTGGCTCTTGGGTGACCGTAGCCGCTCATGTCCCGCAGGTGTCCCGATGACCGACGACAGATCCCCAGCTCCACCAGCCGGCCGCCGCCTACACTGACATCGCTCGCATCCTGCTCGGGGCGACGCTGACCTTCACCGGCGTCGGCCACCTGACGTTCCTCCGCCACGATTTCCAAGCGGAAGTGCGCGACTGGGTTCCGATCAACAAGGACCTCACCGTCGTGGGATCTGGCGTGGTCGAGATCGCTCTCGGTGCCGCCTTGATCGCACTTCCCCGACACCGCCAGACCACCGGCGCCCTGGCCCACGGCGTTCTTCGTGATCGTGTTTCCCAGCAGCATCGCCCGGTACCTCGAACACGCCGACGCGTTTCGGCACCGCCTCCGATCGGGCCCGCCTCGTACGCCTCTTCTTCCAGCCGCTGCTGGTGGCGTGAGCGCTGTGGGCCGGCGAGGTCTTCCGCCACGACCAGCGCCGAGACTGACCGAACCTCACGTACCTGGCCCCGAGCCGCCTACCACACGGGGTAGGTCTGGTTGGTGTCGCCCACGGCCACAGCCGGGGCCGGTTCAGAGGTTGAGAACCGTGCGCAGGAGTTCGTCGATCTGCGCCAGTCCGATCGCCCTGCGCGACCGATGCGATCTTGCAAGCGGTCGACCGAGACTGAGCGCACCTGCTCGGGCTGGAATGCCGTAAGTGCATCGAGACCGTTGTCTGCATCTGGCTCGAGAACCATGTGCAAGCTGATCCGTCGGATGGTGCTCGTGCCGGGAACCACGACGCATCCTCAGCCGCGGATCGTGGAGGCGATCGTCACTCACCGACCACGGGCCGCCAAACGCCTGCTCGGGGTCGGTTGGGTTGCTGCCGAGGTCCACCCGCCAGATGTCACCGCTTGATCTCGCTAGGCACTCAGGCCATCTCCGGCAGTTCCATCGAGCAGCGTCGTCTCCTCCGCCAGGGAGGCGGGTTGGGAATCGGTGAGCCCATCGAGTTCAGAGTGCAAGGTGCGCCACCACTCGTCCCGTCCGGTGGGCAGGGGCTCAGGGAGCAAGCCACCATCGACCTCGCGAATGCGGATCGTCCCGGGAACAGCGCCAAGTGTGTCTCGCATGGAGCGGGGCACGACAAGCCTGCCCTGCCGATCGATCGACAACTCCTCAGCGCGTGCCACGCGTGCCACGATATCCCCATTGACCAGGAAGTGGTCACCAGACGTATTGACTCACTCGAAACCTCCGCGTAGGGGGATTCGTTGCCTCATGTGGTTCCTCCGTTTGGGTGTGGCTCAGGTGTGGCCCGCAACGCCCGGCTGGTAAGCGTCTGGCGCCGATGCTCAAGACGCTGGTGCCGCTACTGCGCTGAGACGGCGAACTCGACCTAACCGACCTGGGGTCCGACCTGCGAAAAGCGGCATCGACGTCGACGATCGATCGGACCGAACATTCAACACCCAAAATTCCCCAACCAGCACTGGTCGAATAGCGTGTTAGGACTTAGCGAAGGATCGCAAGCCCTCAACTCCCAATTCAGAGACTATCTCGCCAGCTCTCTGAATCCATAGATTCTCATCATAAGCACTCCCAAAAGCCGCTAGTTGCGATACCCGTCCGCCTGGCGCCAAAAGATTAAGTCTGTAATCGGCCGAAACACTTCCGCCCCAGACAACCAGGTCAAGTATGCTGGAGATGAGTGTCGGCTCAACAACGTAGACCTGGTAGACATCTGTGGTTCCAGGGTCTTGCACCGTCAACGCCAGCTCGCCTCTCCTGGCCAGGCGGCTGGCCCTCACGTGAGCCCAACGAGCGACATGGCTCTATAGCGAACTGCAAGGGACGACTGCCTCAGATTTACCCAACGAAGCATGTGAACCTCGATCCCAGACTGCCGATCTTGGAGCTCCAACTATCACCCTTTAGAGCAATTGGCACTCCCTCTTCGCTGTACCGACAGAACCCTCCGAGGATCGAGCACGGAATTGGAGGAATGATTGGGGGTCGGCGGGTTCAAGGGGTGACGGCAACACCGTGAGGTGATGGGTCTCCACCGGTCAGAGCGTGATGGCGGCCATGATGGCCGCTGTCTACCAGGCACCCTGAACCGATGGAGAGTCCCAGCATGCCAGCTAACCCACTCACCGCGTCTGATCGTGAGCAAATCCGCGCTGGGATCGAACGCGGTGACTCCGACGCCTGTATCGCCCGCGGGCTGGGACGTCATCGCAGCACGATCGGACGCGAGATCGCCTGCAACGGTGGCCGAGCCGCGTCACCGCGACCAAAGCGCAGGTCCGAGCTGACAAGGCACGATTGCGACCAAAGCACCGATGCTGGTCGCTGAACCCGAACTGGCGTGGCAGGTGACCAAACGTCTCGTGGCCGGAGATTCGCCGATGACGATCTCGATCGAGTTGGCCCAAGGCCTCCACGGCTATACCGCCAACATCTCCCACGAAACGATCTACCAGGGCGTCTACGCCCCGAAACGTCACGGCCTGCCCACCAGGGTCTAAGATGTTGCACCGCCGTCGTCCACGACGCCGACACACCGGTCAACGCCATAGCCAGCAACGATCCAGCGTTCTCGGCCAGTTCAACATCATCCACAACCGCCCACCCGCCGCCGAGGCACGGGCAGAGGTCGGTCACCTCGAAGGCGACCAGATCATCGGCGCCCGCAACCAGTCCGCCATCACATCACCCTCGTCGACCGCAAAACCGGTACCTGTGGCTCGCCCGCCACGACACACCAACTGTGCCTACACCGCCTTGAGCACCCAACACGCCCTCACCGCCACCCCTCGAAACGATCCCACCCGAGCTGAGACGGACCCTCACCTGGGATCGCGGCAGCGAGATGGCCAACCACCCCGCCATCGCCCAAGCCACCGGAATCGACATCTACTTCTGCGACCCCCACAAACCATGGCAACGCCCAACCAACGAGAACACCAACGGCCTTATCCGACGCTGGCTCCCCAAAGGCACCGACCTCTCGATCTACACCCAAGCCGACCTCGACCGAATCGCCCACCGCATCAACACCATCCCCCGACGCTCACTCGGCTGGACCACCGCCGCCCACCACTACCATCACGCTGTCGCGATGACCGGTTGAACTCGCCGTCGAACCTTCAGGAAACCGCGAAAAGGAGATCTGACAATGTCCCGAATACCTCGAAGCCATTTGTAGAGCAGAGGAAGACGGTCAAGCAATTGGAGGGGTTCATTTCACGCTCATCTGTGTTCGTCGGCTGTGGCACGTCCTGGGGAGCTAGTGGATTACCGGTGATTAGACCCGAGCGGAGTTTCGCGATTGGGGCCATGCTTGCTGGAAGGTGGTCAGGGCCAAGCAGATTGGTAGCCAGCGTTCGAGTAGGTCGCGGCGTTGGTTTGGGACGGTGAGGCAGCGCCACTGCTTGAGGCGGCCGATGGAGTGTTCGACTCGCACTCGTTTCGACGCGAGGAGCGTGTTGAAGAAGCGGTCGACCATGGTGAGGGTCTTGGCCGTGCCGTGTCGACGTGTGGGCAGCCTGATCTCGGGCACGTCATTTTGAAGGCCTTGGAAGCCCGAGTCTGCGAGAACAGCGAGGTTCGACGCAGCGAGATGGTCGGGCAGGCTGGCATCACGCAACGCGGTCAGGTCGTGGGTGGCACCCGCGACGAGCGGCGTGACCCACATCAGGTTCGAGGAGGAATCGCACACGGCGATGGTCTTGGTGGTGTGAGTCTTGCGTTTGCCCGAGTAGAAGGGCCGCTGGAGGTCTTGATCGCCTGGTCTGGCAACGGTGAAGTCGGTTCCGTCGATGATCACCTTGCCCTCCTGGGCACACCATCGGATCACGTCGTCGAAGCTCTCGATCACGGTGCCGTCGGGCAGCACCGCTTCGAGCTGGTCGAACGCGGCCAGCACCGGGTTGATGTTGTCGCGCAGGGTCGTGTTGGGGATCGAGGTGATGCGGGCCAGGCCCCGAGTCGACACTCCTTCGCGCAGGTAGGCCAGCGCGAGCCGGACTCGTTCGGTGATCGCCATGCCCTTGGGACCACGTTTGGGTGGTGGCGGCAAGAACGGGTGATCGCTGCGATCAGATGCGCCAGCGCCTCCGCGGAGAAATGGGGCACTAGTAGAGGCCAGAGCCTCTGGAGTGGGCGGTACGTGGGAGGTCATAGACCCGATGTGCCCACCCAGAGGCTCGCCTACGCGGACCCCGCATCACCCCAACCCGAAACTTCGCGCAGGTTTATTCTCAACGGACTGTCGGAGGTGGGTTCGAGCATAAGATCATCGCGCATAGCATCCGGTGCGAACATGGCAATATCGTCGATGATTGAAATTGCAACTGGCATCATTCGCAAATGGGAATACCCAACTACGATTCCCGGGGGAATGGGCACCATTAGGTTTGCGTTTGAAACCACCCATACCCTCAGCGCATTTCGATCTTCCGCGACAACACACAATCCCCTAACTTCGGCCCAATCAAGACTAACTGCAACCCAGAGGTTGTACCGCACCCGAAGTCCATCAGTGTCCACCTCAGCTGACCTCGTGACACCAGTCATTATGAAGTGTGCCCCAACAATGACACTAGCACCCATTGCCCAAATGCCCGCGTCATATACCAGTGCCAACACCCCAAACAAGATGAGGGATGCGCCCCCGCCAATAGTCATGCACTGAAAACTGGACCGGACCACGAGGCGATCGGACCGCCGATTTTCGTGCGCCCACTTCACAACCTTTCACCGAACCGCTGATTGCGCCCATCAGGGTTCATTGACCAAAGCGCCTCCACGACTAATGGCCATTGCATGCCCACGGAAGTCAGGTTGAGGAAATAGCCACTCAAAGCAAACATCTCTACGCGTCTTGCGTTATACCCACTGCCAACGCCAAGGCTGGCCTCACAATGTCCACCAAGCTGCTCGGCGAACTTCAAATACGGACTAGTAGCGTGCGCCCATGGAATACTTCTATGGCGCAGCAGTCTATTGGTGATGATAAGACCATGCTCATCCGCTCCCACCAAATGGAGGCAAGGCAATAGACCGGAGGCAAGAATAACCACAAGACCAGTCGCAGTCTGCCAAATCGGCATCCCCAGGATGGCCATAGAGGTGATCGCGCCGGCAAGACATACTGTTCTAACCAGTATCCTACCGCGCGCTTTCCGTATTTTTACTCCCGCACACTGAAATTCGATCACGAAGGGCCGCATCAATTGCACCCACTGACCTGGTCGACTGGCGCCTCCACTTTCCGGGGTGGACCAAGGGCGTATTTACCAAAACCGTAGCTTGTAAGTGATACGGCCGCAGCTAGCGCACCATTTGCCGCCCAAAGTTGGCGAATTGCTCCAGCCGAGGGCTTTGAGTAATAAAACAGCGGGATAGAATACGCATTCACCATTGCATGAGGCTCCTTCGCCAAAGTTCCAACTCCCCGGATTGGGATCAGCGCAAGTACAACGTCAAACACCGTCCCAACAAAGAACTGCCAGGAGAATCCATAGTCATTGAACCGATTAAAAGCATTGAATGTTACAATCACCACATTGGCAGCGGCACAGGACCAGGCGGAAGCTGTGCAGGCAATTGCAACCACTGCCGCCTGAAACCAGGGATTTCGAAGAATCGACTGGTCTAACCGGAAGTCCGGAAAGGCTGAGCCAGGTACCCACGACCCTGAGAATCCCGTGCCCAAGTCGGATCCAATTGCCGATGGGTTTCCTCCTGCGAAGCTGTAGGGGTTGATTCCGATGCTTGCGAGTGGGTGGCTGGAGGTGTATTGGCCGCTTTGGGGGTCATAGTAGCGGGTTCCGGTGTGGATGTAGCCGGTTTCGGTGTCGTGTTGCATCGACGCAAACCCGACCAATGGCTGTTCGAGCCACCAGTTGCTGTTCGATCCGATCTGACCGTTGGTCTCATAACTGATGGTGTTACGGGTGGTGCCGTTGGCGTTCGTTGTGAGCCTGGTCGATCCTTGGTGGTCTTGGTGAAGGTATTGGACGTCGCCGGTGGTGTTGATCTGATAGATCGGCACTCCGCCGGGACCGTGGATCACAAGTGCTGTTTGGGACCCTTGGTGCTCGGCCAACAGCAAGGGCCGCCCTCCGACCATCATCCAACTGAACTCTTTGCGCGGAATCACCGCCACCTACCGGCTCCGCCGCTCCCACAGGGGGGGGGACGCGACAACGGCGAGGCCGCACACCAACAACGCCCACAAGATCCCAACACCAACGGACCGACGCACGTCACCACTATCCAAGGCACAAGGGCAAGAGCATGATCGTTCAGGATCGGCCAATCATCACCGGACTTGAGCAAAAGCTCCAGTTCTCCGGCATGAGCTGCGCAACAGAACGGCCTAGCGCCCCGGGCCCAACCCGGCAGGGACCCCAGCCACGCCCCGTTGACCGGATTCACCCTGCCTCCTCGGATGACGTCGGCCCTAGTCGCCTCTGCTCGGCGAGGTCGATCGGCGATCACGTGCTGGCTCTAAGACGTCGGCAACGACCCGTGGCCGTCCTGACGAGCGATCGGGTGGGGGTAGATGGAATCGGCCTTTGCTCGCTCGACCAAGCTCGCCATACGCCCTGGTGGATCTGTCGCCCAGGGGCTCGTTCCTCTAGCAGGGTTGGGCGGGGCGGGTATCGAAGGCTCTCAACGAGAGGGTTGTGGCCATGGCTGCATGCCACAGGGCGTGGGCCTGCACTCTGCTGTCGGGGCGACACAGCGGGCCGTCGGAACGGCCTAGGACGTGGCCCAAGGCTCCAGCTCCGGCCACGGCTGCCTCGGCTCGCCTTCGCCAGCGACCAACCCTCGAGGTGGGCGCCGACCCGGCCCGCAACGCTTCAGCGGTGGCCACCGCTACACCGGCCACCACCTGGGTGGGCATCGACCAACGAGGCAAGCCGCCCACGATCCCAGCCAGCGGCACCAACGCCAGGGTCACCGCCGGTGCAGACCGGCCCGACACCCGCGCCGCGTCGGCCAACACCACCGACGTCAACAGCGAGATGAGGCTGGCATCGTGCAGGTACCGGCCGGCGGCCGTTCCCGGGCCGTGGTAGGCGACGCTGCCCAGGCCGGCGGCCACCGCAGCCCAACCAACCGTCGACTCGGCCCGCCACGGCTCGAGCGGACCGCCCAGCCAGCGGCCGGCAGCGCCCCGGCCAGCACCAGCATCGACAGCACCAGCAACAGCACCATCGCGTGAGGTCACCGGAACCGGTCCGGTCGGGCGGGGCGTACCGGCCCCGGACCGCCGCGTGGATCGCGCCGAGCGTCTCGGCCGGTTCGAGCGCGAAGCCCGGGCCACCATCGCCACCCCAGCGACCACGAAGGCCAGGCTGGACACCGTGTTGACCGGTTGGGCCACCAGGCCCGGACGGCAGCGCTCGCAGTCGGCTTGGGCCACGTGGGTCGACGTCACCTCGGACCTTCCAGCAGTTCACGGGTGAGGGCCACCACCTCACTGCGGCGTTCACTGACCTCGTCCATCTGACCTCGACGGTCGAGCAAGGTCCGCCACCGCACGATGCTGGTGACCAGCGCCCGCGCCCGCTCCACGATCACCAGCGCGATCACCCCGAACACCGGGGCCGCCACCAGCACCACCACGTTGGCCAACGCCCCGGCCCGGTCGGCGGGGTTGGGTCCCACCACCGCCTCCACCGGGGCGGTCACGCTGCGGATCAGATCCGGCACCCAACCCGACCCGGCATCTCGCAGGGCCAGGTACAGCCACATGGCGGGAAAGGTCAGGGCCGCCACCAACACCCGGACCGTGCCCTTGGAAACCGGGGCCCGGGGAACCAGACCGGCGGCCAGCACCAACAGCGCCGGGATCAGGTTGGCGAACAGGCCGGCCAGAGCCAGCGGAGACAGGACCACCACCACCGCAGCCAGCACCGCGATGCGCCGAGCCAACCCGGCCAGGGTCACCCCGTGAACGACGTCCTCGTCGTCGACGGCCACGAACCCCAACAACATGCGGTAGCGGGCCACCAGGGCCACCAGTTCAGCCCGACGCGACGCCGGGGCCTGGGCCAGACGTCGAGCCCGGCCCGACACCGCCGCCAGTGGCACCACCAGGTTCTCCTCGTCGTCGTCGCGCAACGAGACGGTGGCCGCCGCCGAGAGGGCCAGGGACTCTTCGGTGGTGTCGAAGTGGGGGGTCAGCGACTCGATGTCGGCCTGGAGGCGAGCCGTCAGCTCCTGGACCCTGGCGTGGTCGGGGGCGCCGTCGGCTCCCAACAGCGCGGCATCGGCCTCCACCAAGATCGGCTTGCCGTAGCTGACCAGGGCCCGGCCCCGCACCGCCACCTTGTCCTCGTAGGTGACACCGACCGGCACGATCCTCACACCCTGCACCCCTTCGCCCGCAGCTTGGAGGGCGATGCGAGCCACGCCGGTGCGCAACGGTCGGATGGAAGGCTCGTCATGGGTGGTGCCCTCGGGGAACACCGCCACCATCGAGCCGCCCCGCAGAGCGCCGACCGCGTCGGCGAACATGGCGGAGTTGGACTCGGTGGAGCCGTCGGCTTGGCGGTGCACCGGGATGACCCGGGCGAAGTCGAGCAGCGGCCGCGCCGCCGCCGTCTTCCACAGGGTGGCCTTGGCCAGGTAACGGGGCAGGTGACCGAGCTCGGCCACCAACACCACCGGGTCTACGAACCCGTAGAGGTGGCTGGCGGCCAGGATCACCGGACCAGATGGCGGCTCGGGCCCCTCGGTCTCCACCGTGCGGAAGAAGGCCCACGTCAACATGCGGGCGATGGCGGTGATGATGCGGTCTCGCAGCAGGGGACGGCGTGCGGGATGAGGCGGGTTCGCCACCGACACCTCCTCTGGCGGGCGAAGCGGTCACCGTCGGGCTTGTCGGGCCAGAAGGCGGTGGCCGGAGCGTAACCCCGCCGGTAGAGAGGGCGGGGTCCTCCGATAATCATCGAGACCGCCAATCCCGAGGTTTGCTTGCCAGACTCGGGAACGTCCGCCTGACCCACGAGCACGTGTGCAGATATCTGTGTAGATTCGACGCATGGGTCGGTCGATAGCTCCAGACAACACCGTCTCGGTGACCGAGGCTTCGCAGCGGGGAGTAGCCGCACTGGTTCGTGAGGCTTCCAGCGGTCAGGATGTGATCGTGTCGCGGCGAGGTTCGCCCGTCGCCGCCGTCATCGGCGTGTCCCGACTCGCCGAGCTCGAAGAACTGGAGCGAGACCTGCGAAGTGCCGCGCTGGTTCTGAGCAGGTCCTTCGCAGATTCCGGAGGGCGCACGAGCCTCGACGAGGCCATCGCCTCGTTGGGGTTCGACCGGGCCACCCTCGAATCGGAACTCGCCGCAGACCTGGCTGCCGGACGCCTCTGACACCGGGTCCATCACATGACCGAGCCAGCGGGACCGAAGGCCTACGTCCGTCTCACCGACCCTGCCATCGATGACCTGAAGCGGCTCATGGCGGCAGACCCTCAACTTGTCCGCCTTTCTCTGAAGAAGATGATTCTCCTAGAACGGAACCCGCTGGCCGGCAAGCCGCTCCTCGGCGGCCTCATCGGCTGGCGGAAGCTCACCGTTGGCAACCGAGCCTGGCGAATCGTGTGGCGTGTCACCACAGACGAGGCGGGCAGCACGGTGATCGACATCGCCGAGATATGGGCTGTCGGGGCCCGGGCCGACGACGAGGTTTACCAGGAGATGCAGTCACGACTGGATGAGGCTGGCCCAAGCGCCCACACGACCGCGCTGGCCGAGGTTATCTCCCTCTTGGGGCGCGCCGCCGGAACGGTGTCGGCGAGCACTCAGCCCGCTCGCGTCGAACCAGTCCCGGAATGGCTGGCACGACGCCTGAGGACGAAACTCGGAATGGGCGAGGAGGAGATCGCCGCACTGACCGCCGAAGCAGCCATGGAGCGGTGGGAGACCTTCCTCACCGGCGGATAGAAGCGGGGCGTGATGCTCAGCTCCGACCCTGACCCCGCCGTTTTCTCCACCGGGCACCTGCCGCCGGCCGACGAGGTCGAGCGAGTCTTGTCCAAGGCCTTCGAGCTCGGCCGTGGCCACCGGGCTTGATCCCGGCCGTGCTGGGCAAGCGACGCCGGGCCCTCCACGACATCGCCGCTGGCTCCCGAGTCAGCGTGGACTGGGGGCCCCGGGATGTGTCCCTGCCCGAATCGTGGGCCCGCTGGACCGAGGTCGCCCCACAGTCTCGATGATGCCTAGCCGGCAACGATTCATGGCCTGGGAGTCATCGGTGACCCACGCTGCCGCATTCACGATCTGGGATGGATCAGATTGCGCGGACCACACCCCGTAACCCGAGCTTGGCTCGGGTGGGCCACCCCCGGTCGGTGGTGACGAGTAGATCTGCGTCGAGGTGAGCGGCGGTGGCGATCACCAGGGCATCGGGGAGTTTCACTGATCGGTGACGGGCCCGGAGAGCCGCAGCGGCAATGGCGATCTCCGAACCAACCGGCTCCACCTCGATGGGCAGACGATCCAGGAGCTCACGCACGGCACCAACCGCGGCCGTTCCTCGGCGAGATGGCCCTACGAGGATCTCGGCCAGAGCTGAGGCCGGAAGGACCAAACGGTCGTTGCCGGCATGGGCGTCGGTGAACACCTCGAGAGATGCAGGGTGGTGGGCATCATTGGAATCGAGGAAGCCGATCAACACACCGGAATCGAGGACCGTCAGTCCCATTCGTCACGTAGGTGAGCAAGTTCGTCTGGCTCGTAGACGCCGGTCAGAGCACCGGAGAACTGGCCCACGACGTCGATCTCCCGCTCGAACACGACCCGACCGGGACCGTCGGCACGAGCGACCAACCGATCTCCCGCCTCGATGCCCGAGGCCCGCAGCGCTTCGACCGGGATGGTGACCTGGTGCTTCGAACTGACCTGAGATGTGCCCCGTCGCCGGTTCTTTACATCAGCCACAGATGTAAAGAATACTGCGGTGAGGACAGAAGAGCAACGGCGTGGGGCCGGTAGGGTTTGCGGTCTTGTCTGATCTCACCTCCCCCACTCGGCCGATGTCGGCTTGGGTCGCCGACAGGGCGATCCCGTCGTCGACCATGATCGGCCGGGTGGATCGACGGTGAGCATCGACCTGGCCGCGGCGCGGCGGGCCTTCTCCACCTATCGAGGAGCATCGGCGGGGACCAGGGCCTTCGTTGCCGCCCGGTACGTGGTGGCACCGCTCGGGCCGATCGCCGAAGAGTTCCGGGGCCGATCGGGCCGGGTGCTGTCGTTGGGGAGCGGGCTGTGCATGTTGGAGCGCTACCTGGCCGAACTGGAGCCGGGCCTGCACTTCGATGGCCTCGACCTCGATCCCGCCAAGGTGGAGCTGATAGCCCGCACCCGTCACCTCAGTCCCCGGGTTGGACTGTCGATGGGCGACGCCACCCGCCTCGGCCGCGCCGCGCCACAGGTCGCGAACGCCACACTCCGCGAAACCGGGACTGGGAGCGATGGCGGAAGCCACGACTCCGGAGGCGCGGGCCCGGAAGATCCCGAGGACCGATACGACGTGGTGTTGATCTGTGACGCCATGCACCACTTCGCGGCCCGCGACCACGCCGAGGTGATCCGCTCGGTCACCGACCGGCTCCGCCCCGGCGGCACCCTGGTGATCAAGGACCTCGACTCCGGCCCGGCCTGGAAGTTCCACTGGAACCGGATACATGACCGCATCGTGGCGGGCCCCGACCCCATCTGGTGCCGCCCCCCTGCCGAGATGGCCGCCCTGGTCACCGATGCCGGCCTGACCGTGGAACGAGCCGACCGGATCGACCACACCCTCACCCCCTACGCCCACTACCTGGTCAGAGCCACCCGCCCAGCCAGCTAGTGTCGTGACCGGCAACCATTGCTGGGGTAGGGACTCACCTGCGCTGAACGCTGCCCGGTTCTCGTGGGCCGCCTTCGGCGGACGATTCCTGGTTCCGTCGAGCCTGGTCCTCACTTCGTTGCGGGGGCTCGACGGCGTTTGCTCAGTGGCTCGCAAGCTCGCAACAGCGCAAACGTTGTCTGTTGCAGCACTAGTTCGGCCCGACGGTCCTGGCCCCCATTTAGCGTCGGGCGAGTTGAGGGGCCTGGGCCGAGCTACGGGAGCACGACCGCCGAGGGTCGGAGACCTCAGCCTCCGATGGTGAAGGGCAGCTCTTCGGCGACCGGCGGCGGGTCCACCAGCGAGGTGACGGCGGTGCGGGCCGCGTCGGTGAGCGGGGCCGGAGCCAAGCCGAAGCCGATGGTGGCGGTGACGGCCAGCACCAGGGCGATCCGGGCACCGGCGGGCACCTTGTACGTGGCTGCACCCTCTTCGGGTTCCTCGCCGTACATGGCCAGGACGACCTTGAGGTAGGCGTAGGCCGAGATCACCGACGACAACATGGCGACCAACGCCAGCCAGAACGACCGGGCATCGACGGCGGATCCGATCACGTAGAACTTGGCCAGGAACCCCGAGGTGAAGGGCACGCCGGCCTGGGCCAGCAGGAACACCAAGAAGGCGAAGGCCAACAACGGAGCCCGCTTGCCCAGGCCCCGGTAGTGGGAGAGGTCGTGGGCGTTGTCTCCGCGGCGGCCGACCACCGTGGCCACGCCGAAGGAACCAGCCACGGTAAAGGTGTAGGTGGCCAGGTAGAAGGCCAGGGCCTGCACGCCCTTGGCGGTGCCAGCCTGGATGGCCAACAACATGAACCCGGCGTGGCTGATCGACGAGTAGGCGAGAAGACGCTTCACGTTGGTCTGTTGCACCGACAGGATCGATCCCACCAGCAAGGTGGCCACCGCCACCACGTAGACCACCGGCTGCCAGTCGGCCCGGTAGGAACCGAAGGCCACCACGAACACTCGGACCAGGGCTGCGAAGCCGGCCACCTTCACACCCGAGGCCATGTAGGCCACCACGGGGCTCGGAGACCCCTCATACACGTCGGGGGCCCAGGCGTGGAACGGGGCGGCACCAACCTTGAACCCGAGACCGACCAGGATCATCGCCATGCCGGCCAGCAGGAACAGGTTGTTGGTGAGCAGGTTGGTGGCCAGGAAGGCCTGGACCTCGGTGAGGTTGGTGGAGCCGGTGGCGCCGTAGACCAGGGCGATCCCGTACAACATCACCGCCGAGGCCATGGCTCCCAAGATCAGGTACTTGAAGGCGGCCTCGCCGGAACGGGCCCGGCGGACGTGGATGCCGGCCAAGACGTACACGGCGATGGAGAGGATCTCCAGGGCGATGAACAGCACCAGCAGGTCGTTGGCTCCCAGCATGAACTGGCCGCCGGCCGCCGACAACATGAGCAGCACGTAGGGCTCGGGACCCTCCAGCTTCTCCCGACGCAGGTAGCCGTGGGCCAACAGGGCGGTCAGCGCCACCCCGGCGCAAATGACGATGCCGAGGAAGACGGTGAGCCCGTCGACCCGGAAGGCATCGGCCACGATGCGCATGGCACCGTCGTCTCGGGCCCGGAACCACAACGGCCTCCACGCCGCAGCCGAAGCCAGAGCGGTAGCCACGGTGAAGGCGCTGTGCCACCACGTCCGGGCCCGGCGGGGAACCAGGGCGCCGATGACCATCAATAGGACGGCACCGCCCAACATGATCAGGATGGGAAGCAGAACTGAGTACTCGACAGCCGGGGTGTCGAGCTTGGTGACCTGGGCCAGCATCACTCGCCTCCCTCGTGACCGCTCGAGACGGTTTCTCCGGCCTCGGCGTGTTCGCCACTGCCACCTTCCTCACCGCGGCGCTCCGAAGCGGGGACGATCTCATCTCCCTTGGTGGCCACTGCCGGCTCGACGTAGTCGGAGTTGTCCTCGACGTGGCGAACCAGCTTGTCGACAGCCGGCTCGATGCGCTCGATGAACGGCTTGGGGTAGACGCCCATGATCACGATCAGGGCGATCAGGGGAGCCATGACCAAACCCTCGGAGAAGCGCAGGTCGGGGATCGACGCGTTCTCCTCGTCGGGTTCGCCGTGGAAGACCCGCTGGTAGGCCCACAACAGGTAGAGGGCAGCCAAGATGACGCCGGATACGGCCACCACCGTCCACCACCGGAAGGTGAGGAACGACCCCATGAGGATCAGGAACTCGCCTACGAAACCGTTGAGGCCGGGCAGGCCGATGCTGGAAAGCATGACCACCGTGAACACCGCGGCCAGGATCGGAGCCGGCTTCTGAAGACCCCGGAGCTTGGCGATCTCACGGGTGTGGCGCCGTTCGTAGATCATCCCGACCAAGAGGAACAGCGCCCCGGTGGAGATGCCGTGGTTGACCATCTGGAGCACCGAGCCCTGGAGGCCCTGGGTGGTGATGGAGAAGGTGCCCAGGGCGATGAAGCCCAGGTGGGCCACCGACGAGTAGGCCACCACCCGCTTGAGGTCCTTCTGCATGGTGGCGCAGATGGCGCCGTAGACGATGCCGATCACGCCGAGCGTGACCAGACCCGGAGCGGCCCACACCGCGGCCTCGGGGAAGAGGTAGAGACCGAAGCGCAAGAACCCGTAGGTACCCAGCTTCAACATGACGCCGGCGAGGATCACCGACCCGGCGGTGGGGGCCTGGGTGTGGGCGTCGGGCAGCCAGGTGTGCACGGGGAAGAGCGGCACCTTCACCGCGAAGGCGATGGCGAAGGACAAGAACAGCCAGCGCCCGGTGGTGAGGGCGATAACTCCCTGGTCTTCGGCCAGGGCCACCAGGTCGAAGGTGACCGGGCCGCCATCGGCGTGCAAGAAGGCGGTGGCCAGGATGCCCACCAGCATGAACGCCGAGCCGAACATGGTGTACAGGAAGAACTTGGTGGCGGCGTAGCGCCGGTCGTCGTAACCCCATCCGCTGATCAGGAAGTACATGGGGACGAGCACGATCTCGAACATCACGAAGAACAGGAACAGGTCCAGGGCCAAGAACGCCCCAGACAGCCGGCTTCGAGCACCAACAGCCAGGCGTAGAACGGCTTGCCGTCGTGGTGGGGAGGAGCCCCCAGCATGGCGATCGGGAACAAGATGCCGGTCAGCACCACCAGCCACAACGAGATGCCATCGACGCCCAGGGCCCAGGCGATGTCGGGATCTTTGATCCACTGGGTGCGGTCGACCAGCTGGAACCCGGCCTCAGCCGAGTCGAACACCACGGCCACCGCCACGGTCAGCGCTGCGGTGAACACCGCGAACAGCACTGCGGTCTGCTTGGCCAGCTCTGGGCGGCGACGAGACACCAGGGCGGTGATCACCGCCCCCAGCACCGGCGTGAGAACGACGGCGCTGAGCAGCGGGATCTCGGGAGCGTGGCTGGCGCCAGAGGCAGCCAGGACGGGGGCGAGCACTAGAAGACCGCCTTGGAGAGCAGGAGCCCGACCACGATCACCATTCCGAAGGTGAGGCCGAGGGCGTAGGTGCGGACGTAACCGGTCTGGAGGACCCGGGCCCGACTGGACCCTTCGGCCACCAGCGTGCCGACCCCGTTGACCGCTCCGTCGATGACGGCTTTGTCGAAGTCTGCGGTGGCCTGGAACGCCTTGCGCCCCGGTCCGCCCATGAAGGCGCTGATCGAGGAGTCGTAGTACCAGCCCTTGAGCATGGCGGGCAGTTCGATCTTGGGAGCCAACGCCCCCTTGCCCTTGAGATAGACGAGCACCGCGGCCAGCAGGCCGAGCAGGCTGGTGGTGGCCACACCGGCCAGCGCCACCTTCTCGATGGTGCTGGCATCGGGGTGGGCTTCACCGAAGTGGATGACCGGCTCGAGCCAGTGCTCCAAGAACTTGGTGGAGTCCAGCATCGGCAGGTTGAGGACGCCGCCGAAGATCGACAGCACGGCCAGAACCACCAGCGGCAAGGTCATCAACCACGGGGACTCATGGGGATGGATGACCCCGACCGGCCCGGCACCGTGACCTTCGTGGATGCCTTCGGCTTCACGTTCAGCGGCCAGCTCCGGTACCGCCTCGGCCAGGGGCCGATCCCAGCGGGCCTCACCGAAGAACACCATGAACACCTGGCGGCTCATGTAGAAGGCGGTGAGCACCGCGGTGACGAAGCCGACCGCCCACAGCACCGGGCTCTTCTCCCAGGCGAACAACAAGATCTCGTCCTTGGACCAGAAACCGGCGAAGGGCGGAACCCCGGCGATGGCCAACCAGCCGATGATGAACGTGACGGCGGTGACCGGCATGGCCTTGCGCAACGCCCCCATGCGACGCATGTCCTGTTCGCCGTGCATCCCGTGGATCACCGAGCCCGAACCGAGGAACAACAGCGCCTTGAAGAAGGCGTGGGTGACCATGTGGAAGATGGCGGCCACATAGGCCCCCGACCCGACGGCCAAGAACATGTAGCCGAGCTGGCTGACCGTGGAGAAGGCCAGCACCTTCTTGATGTCTCGCTGAGCGATGGCAACGGTGGCCGCGAACAGCGCAGTGGCGGCACCGACGGCGGCGACCATGGTGGGTACCCACGAGGCGGCCTCGAGGATCAGCGGGTTCATGCGGGTCATCACGTAGACGCCGGCGGTGACCATGGTGGCGGCGTGGATCAGGGCCGACACCGGGGTGGGGCCGGCCATGGCGTCGGGCAACCACACGAACAAGGGAAGCTGAGCCGACTTGCCGCACGCCCCCACGAACAGGGCCACGGCGATGGCGGTGGCGGTGGTGGTGGCCAGGCTGGGAGCGGCCGAGACGATCCCGGCGTAGTCGAGGGTTCCGAGGGCCTGGAAGGTGAACAGCATCGCCACGATGAAGCCGAAGTCGCCGATGCGGTTGGTGACGAAGGCTTTCTTGCCCGCCGAGGCGTTGGCTTCGCTCTCGTGCCAGAACGAGATGAGGAAGTACGAGCACGCCCCCACTCCTTCCCAGCCCAAGAACGTGACCAGCAGGTTGTCGCCCAGAACCAACATGAGCATCGAGAACACGAACAGGTTCAGGTAGACGAAGAACTTGGTGAACCGCTCGTCTCCGTGCATGTAGCCGATCGCGTACAGGTGGATGAGGGTGGCGATGCCGGTGACGAACAAGCACATGGTGATCGACAACGGGTCGGCCAGGAATCCCATGTTCACCGTCAACCCGCCGACAGGGAGCCACTCGAACAGCGTCTGGTGGAAGACGCGCTCCTCGTGGCCCTTGCCGAGAAGTGAGGCGAACACGGCGACGGTGGCCAGGAACGAACCGCCCACCGCGGCGGTGGCGATCCACCCGGCCCCAGGTTCGCCGATGCGGCGACCGGCGAACACGAGCAGGGCGAAGCCGGCTAGCGGCAGCGCAGGGATTAGCCAGATCAGGTCGGACATGGCGCCCTCAGCCCTTCATCAGCGAGAGGTCGTCGGCCGTGGCGCCCTGGCGACGGCGGAAGATCGAAACGATGATGCCCAGGCCGACCACGACCTCGGCCGCGGCCACCACCAGCACGAAGAACACGGCAACCTGACCACGCAGGTCGTCCATCTCTCGGGCCAGGGCCACGAACGAGAGGTTGACGGCGTTGAGCATGAGCTCCAGGCACATGAACATGACCAGCGGGTTGCGTCGGGTGAGCAGGCCCACCACACCGGCACTGAACAAGATGGCGCTGAGCACCATGTAGGGCATGGCCCCAAGGGCGGCGGTGATCATCAGGCCACCTCACCGGGTGATACGTCGCTGGCCAACGCGGCCGGGATCTCGTCGCCAGGGTTGTCGTCATCGACGAGGGCGGCGTGACGGTGCCGGGCCAGAGCCACCGCACCCACCACCGCTATCACCAGCAGGACCGAGGTGATCTCGAAGGCCAGCAGGTGGTCGGTGAACAGAACCCGGGCGATGGCCTCGGTGTTGGGCTCCGCCCCCGACACCGGGTCCGACGAGGCGGGATCGCCGGTGACGGCCCCGATGGACACCACACCGATCAGGCCGACGGCCAGGATCAGCCCGCCGATGGTGGCAGCCAGGCGCTGACCAGACAGGGGCTCGACGGTGATGTCCTCGGAGCTGTCCACGCCGATCAGCATGATCACGAACAAGAACAACACGACGATGGCGCCGGCGTAGACGATGACCTGCACCGCGGCCAGGAACTCTGCGTCCTGGGCGATGAACAGCACCGCCACGCCGATGAGCGTTCCCACCAGGCTGAGGGCGGAGTGCACCGGGTTCTCGGAGGTGATGACACCGATGGCGCCGAGGAGACAGATGATGGCCCCGGCGATGAAGACGGCGGTTTCCATCATCAGTGGTGACCTCCGTGAGAACCGTGAGAGTCGTGGGGGTCGTGGCCACCACCGCGCGCCGGCGTGGGAGCCGGGGCGGTCTGGCCCTGCTCGGGGGCCTTGACCCCGAAGCCGAGCTCACCGCTCCAGCCGACCCGGCCCACGAAATCGCGGTCACCGCCAGGAGCGGTAGCTCGTACCCACGCGGAGGAGTTGCCGGCGACCTTGTCTATGTCGGACCAGTCTTCCCACGGCAGTTGCTGGGGTAGACCCTGGTCGTCCACCACCAGTTCGGCCTTGGTGTAGATGGCGTCGGCCCGGTTGGTGAAGGAGAACTCGAACAGCTTGGACTCGGTGATGGCCTCGGTGGGGCACGCCTCTACGCATAGGTCGCAGTGGATGCAACGCAGGTAGTTGATCTCATAAACGAAGCCGTATCGCTCGCCGGGGGACACCGGGGCCGTCGGGGAGTTGTCGGCGCCGCGCACGTAGATGCACTTGGCCGGGCACACGCCAGCGCACAGCTCACAGCCGATGCACTTCTCCATGCCGTCCTCGTAGCGGTTGAGGACGTGGCGGCCATGCAGGCGCACCGGCTTCTCCCGCTTGCCACCCTCGTCCTTGGCGTACTCGAGGGTGTTGCGGTTCTTGCGGCCACGCTGCTTGAGCGTGACCAGGAAACCTCCGAGGTAACCCATCAGTCGATCACCCCTTCCAGCACGTCCAGTTCACGGTTGCGGCGAGAAGCGGCGAAGGCCAGCGACAACATGGCGTAGGCCAAGAGCAGGGCCAGTGCCCCGAGTGCGACCACGATGGCGGGGTTCCAGCCGGCGTCGTCGCCGACCCTGATGGCCACCAACAACAACAACCACCCCAACGACAGCGGGATCAGCGCCTTCCAGCCCAGATCCATGAGCTGGTCGTAGCGGACCCGAGGCACCGAGGCCCGTGTCCACACGAACACGTACAACACGGCCACCAACTTGAGCACGAACCACACCACACCCCAGACCCAGCCGGGTCCGATGGGCACCGGGCCGGTCGGACCGCCCAGGAACAAGGTGACGATGATGGCACCCATGGTGACGGCGTTGAGGAACTCGGCCAGGTAGAAGATGGCGAACCGGAAGCCCGAGTACTCGGTCTGGAACGAGCCGACCAGCTCCTGCTCGGCCTCGACCAGATCGAAGGGCGGACGGTTGAGCTCAGCGGTGGCGGCCAGGCAGAACACCACGAACGGGACCAGGCCGGTGACCCACAGGTTCCAACCAAAAGGTTCCTGGGACGAGACGATGCCGTTGGTGGTGAGGGTGCCGGCGGTGAGGACCACGGCCAGGACAGCCAAGCCGAGGGCGGCTTCGTAGGACACCATCTGGGCACTGGCCCGCACCGAACCCAACAGCGGGTACTTGGATCCCGACGACCAGCCCGCCAACATCACGCCGTAGACGGCGATGGAGGACATGGCCAAGATCACCAGCACGCCAGCGCCGGGGTTGGCGAGCTGCATCAGCGTCTTGTGACCGAAGATCTCGATGACGCCGCCGTTGCCGTCTCGGAAATCTCCACCCAACGGGATCAGCCCGAAGGTGATGAAGGCCGGGACCATGGTGAGCACTGGGGCCAGCCGGAAGACGATCCGGTCGGAACGATCCGGAACCAGGTCCTCCTTGAGGATGACCTTGAGCCCGTCGGCCAAGGTCTGGAGGATGCCGAAGGGGCCGGCCCGGTTGGGACCGATGCGGTTCTGGAGACCGGAGATGGCCTTGCGTTCGAACCAGATCATCAACATGGTGGCGAGCAGCACCACCCCGAGAGTGATGGCGGCCTTGACCAGGACGATGACGACCACGGCAAGGTCGACATCTCCGGCCAGGAGCGGGTCGTTGGCCAGCATCATGACGTGGTCTCCACGCGAACCTCGGTAACCGCGGCGGTGGCGTCTATCAGCCCCCGCGGTGACGGGTCGCCCAGGTTCCAGTGCAGGACCACCGTGCCGGCGGGAACGGTGGCGTCGAAGGTGGCTGGGGCCACCAGCGAACCTCTCGATGAGGTGACCTTGACCCGAGTTCCATCCGAAATCCCGATACGGGTCAGATCATCGGGGTTGACCGACAAGGTCGAACCGCCGGCCAGGCCCGCCAGCGCCGGGGCATGTCCGATCTGGGTTCCCCGATCGAACAGCTTGCGCCGGGTGACCAGGCGCAGCGAGTAGGCGTCGAGGGACGGGGCTTCGTGATCGGCACCCAGGAACTGGACCATGGCAGGCCGACGCTGGGACCGGGCCCGATCCGGGCGGCCGACCAGTACGCCATCGGCCTCGGAGGCCAGCTCGGCCAGGGTGATGCCGGCATGAGCGGTGCTGAGTTGTTGGACCTCGGCGAAGATCTCATCTACCGAGGTGAAGCCGAGGTCGCCACCCAACAGGTGGGTCAGCTCGGCGGCGATCATCCAGTCCGGTCGGGCCGAACCCGGCGGGGTCACCTTCTGGTTCAGCACCGTGAGGCGACCCTCGAGGTTGGTGGTGGTGCCGTCGACCTCGGTGAAGGCGGCGGCGGGCAGAACCACATCGGCCACGGCGGTGGTGTCGTTGGCGAAGGTGTCCACGGCGATGACGGTGCGAGCCCCGGCCAGGCCTCGGCGGGCCAGCATGGCGTCGGGGAAGTCACCCAGGGGGTCCGCACCCAACATGATCAGGGTGTCGATCCGCCCGGACGCAGCGGCCTCGAGGATGCCGGCGGTGTCGAGCCCGGTGGCTTCGGGCACACGACCCCAAGCCTCCCTGAACCAATCAGCCCCTTCGGCCAGCGACACCTGGCCCGGGAGCATGCCCGGTGCCATCCCGGCGTCCATGGCACCGTGGACGTTGCCTCGCCGCACCGCGCTGAGGAAGCGGACGTCGGGGAACGCGGACAGCAAGGCGCTGGCCGCAGCCACGGTGGCGTCTTCGGATTCGGCTACTGAACCCCGACCCAAGATGACGGTGAGCGGCCCGGCAGCCAAGGCCCGGCCGGCCGCGGCCAGATCGCCATCGCCGTCGGTGGCGGCGGCCAGGATCTCGGCCACCTTCTCGTGCACCGCTCCCGGGGTGTGACGGATGGAGTGGGCGGCGAGGTCCTGGAGCGAGGTCTGACGGGGAGCCAGTTCGACAAGCGTGGTCCTGCGGCGGGTGACGGCGTCACGGACCCGCAAGAACAGCACCGGCAGCTCGTCCTTCAGGTCCGAGCCGATGACCAGCACCGTTCCCCCGGGGGTGCAGGCATCTTCGATGGTGGCCCGGGGCAGCCCAGCGATCACCTCGGCCGGGAGCCCGTCTCCGAGCTGGGCATCGACAGAGTCGGTTCCGATGACGCCCTTGGCCAGCTTGGTCCAGGCGTAGGCGGCCTCGTTGGTGAGCCGGCTTCCGCCGATGACGGCCACGCCTTCGGCACCACGGGTGTCGAGACCCGATCGCAGGGCTTTGGCCGCGGCACCGAGAGCTTCAGTCCAACGGACCTCGCGGTGACCTTCTTGGCCGTCGACCTTCATCAACGGTGCGGTCAGGCGATCTTCGGAGCCCAGGGCCTCGAAGCCGAAACGGCCCTTGTCGCACAGCCAGCTCCAGTTGACCGGCTCGGAGTCCACGCCCATGAACCGCAGGACCCGGTCCCGCGAGGCGTCGACGGCGATACGGCACCCAACCGAACAACCGGTACAGGTGGACTCGGCCACGTCGAGGTCCCAGGGGCGGGCCTTGAAGCGGTACGGCTTGGCGGTGAGGGCACCCACCGGGCAGATCTGCACGGTGTTGCCCGAGAAGTAGGAGGCGAAGGGATGGTCGGGGAAGGTGTTGACCTGGGTGCCGTTGCCGCGGTCCTGGAAGTGGATCAGCGTGTCGCCGGCCACCTCCTTGGCGAAGCGGGTGCAGCGGTCGCAGAGGATGCAGCGCTCACGGTCGAGGTAGACGTTGTCGGAGATGGAGATCGGCTTCTCGTAGTGCCGCTTCTCCTCCACGAACCGGCTCTCGCCCGGGCCGTAGCTCATGGCGTGGTCCTGGAGGGGGCACTCGCCGCCCTTGTCGCAGACCGGGCAGTCGAGCGGGTGGTTGATGAGCAGGAACTCGAGGATCCCGTCCTGGGCCTTCTTCACCCGGGGGGTCTCGGTCTCGACGGTCATGTCCGGGGTGACGGACACCATGCACGACGGCTGGAGGGCCGGGCCTCGGCCCGAGTCGATGTCGACCAGGCACATCCGGCACATGCCGACCGGGTCCATGCGGTGGTGGTAGCAGAACCGGGGGATGTAGGTGCCGGTGCGCTCGGCGGCGTCGATGACCAGCTCGCCGGGGCGGGCCTCTATCTGGCGGCCGTCGATGGTGATGGAGACCGCGGTCTCCGCAGTGGTGTCAGACACCGGTGCTCACCTCCGTGGTTGCCGCCTCGAAGGGGCCGACGAAAGCGGCACCCTTGATCTCGACCTCGAGTTCGACCGGTCCGCCGAGGTAGGCCTCGAACTCGTCCTTGAAGCGCATGACCGCCGACGCGATCGGCGACGTGGCCGACTGCCCGAGCGGGCAGATCGTGGTCTGGGTGGGGGGCCAGGCCATGCCCACCGAGATGTTGTCGCACACGTCGAGCAGCAGGTTCAGATCCTCGGGACGGCCGTGGCCGTCGAGGATGCGCTGGAGGATCTTCTCCAGCCAGCTCGTGCCCTCCCGGCACGGGGTGCACTTGCCGCAGGACTCCCGCGCGAAGAACCGGACCAGGCGGAGACAGGCCTTGACCATGTCGGTGTCCTCGTCGAAGACGACCACCGCACCCGAGCCCAACATGGTGCCGAGCTTGCCGACCGTGGCCGCTTCGAGCGGGACGTCGAGGTGTTCGGGGTACAGCCACGGGGCCGACGCTCCGCCGGGGATGAATGCCTTGAGCTGCTTGCCGTCGCGGATGCCGCCGCCGTACTCGGGGGCGTAGAGCAGGTCCCGGAAGGTGGTGACCCCGAACTCGACCTCGTACACGCCGGGCTGGTTGACGTGGCCCGACACGGCGAAGATCCGGGTGCCCTTGGAGTTCTCGGCGCCGAGGGCGGCAAAACCGGCACCTCCGTTGCGCATGATCCACGGCAGGTTGGACAGCGTCTCCACGTTGTTGACGATGGTGGGCTGGAGGTACAGGCCCTTGGCCGCCGGGAAGAACGGAGGCTTGAGCCGGGGCATGCCCCGGTTGCCTTCGAGGCTCTCGATGAGGGCCGTCTCCTCGCCCACGATGTAGGCGCCGGCGCCCCAGTGCAGCACCACGTCGACGGAGAAGTCGGTGCCGCAGATGTTCTTGCCGACGTAGCCGGCGGCGTAGGCATCGTTCAGAGCCTGGGCGATCCGCTCCTGGGCCAGCGCCATCTCGCCCCGGACGTAGAGGAACGCCTGCGAGCAGCCCACGGCGTAGCAGGCGATCAGGACGCCCTCGATGAGCTGGTGGGGATCGCGCTCCATGAGGAGCCGGTCCTTGTAGGTGCCGGGCTCGGACTCGTCGCCGTTGACCACCAGGTAGCGGGGGAACACGCCGGGAGGGCAGAAGCCCCACTTGACCCCGGCCGGGAACCCGGCGCCACCACGCCCGAGAAGGGAGGCGCTCTTGACCTCTTCGATCACGTCGTTGGGCTTCTTGGCGAGTGCGTCGCGCAGGCCCTGGTACCCGCCGGTGGCGAGGTAGCGCTCGAGGGTGTGGCCCTCGGGGTCGTCCAAGCGGCTGGTGACGATCTTGGGGGCGTTGGTCACCGTCACGATCCCTGCTCCTCTCCGGTGGCGTTGCGAGCCAGCCACGTCGGCTCGGGAACTCCGGTCGGATCTGCTGGGCCGGCGCCGCGATCGGCGGGGATGTGCTGGCGGGTGCGGGCGAGGGTGCCGTGGGGCGGGATCTCGTCCTTGCGCTTCCCGGCCCGGAGGTCGGTGATCAGATCGTCGAACTCGGTGGTGGTGATCTTGTGGAAGTAGCGGTAGTTCACCTGGAGGCAGGGTGCCTCGGTGCACGCCGCGATGCACTCGACGTCTTCGATGGTGAACATGCCGTCGGAGGTGGTGCTTCCGGCCTTGATGCCCAGGGAGTGCTCGGCGTGGTGCAGCAGTTCCTCGCCGCCCATGATCTGGCAGGAGATGTTCGTGCAAATGTTCACGAGGTAGGTCCCGACGGGTTCCCGCTTGAACATCTCATAGAAGGAGCACGTGCCGAGGACCTGGGCGGGCGTGGTGCCCACCAGTTCGGCGATGTGCTCCATGGCGTCGTCGGTGACGTGGCCGTCCTGCTCCTGGGCCAGGTGCAGCAGCGGGATCGTGGCCGACTTGGCCACCGGGTACCGCGACACGATCTCCAGTGCGGTGGCGAGGTTCTGCTCGTTGAATCGGGCCATCTTCGTTACCGGTCCACTTCGCCCATGATGGGGTCGACGCTCGAGATGATGGCGACGGCGTCGGCGATGAGGCCGCCATGCATCAGGTGGGGCAGGGTCTGGAGGTTCACGAAGCTCGGCCCCCGGATGTGCATGCGATACGGGGTGGCCGAACCATCCGACACCAGGTAGCAGCCCAACTCGCCCCGGGGGGACTCGACGGCCACGTAGGCCTCGCCCTCGGGCACCTTGAACCCCTCGGTGAAGAGCTTGAAGTGGTGGATCAGGGCTTCCATCGACTCGTCGATGCGGGCCCGCGGCGGCGGCGTGACCTTCTTGTCCTGGACCCGGTAGTCGCCTTCGGGCATGCGCTCGATGCACTGGCGCAGGATGCGCATGGACTCGCGCACCTCGTTGAGGCGGATGGCGTAGCGGTCGAAGGAGTCGCCGTAGGTGCCCACCACCACGTCGAAGTCGACCTCGTCGTAGGCCAGGTAGGGCATGGAGCGGCGCAGGTCCCAGGCGTAGCCGGTGGAGCGCAGGATGGGACCGGTGGCGCCGAGGGCCAACGCCTCCTCGGTGCTGATGGTGCCCACGCCCTGGAGGCGCTCGCGCCAGATCGGCTGGTTGGTCATGAGGACCTCGTAGTCCTCGAGGCGCTGGGGGATCTTGTCCAGGTAGGAAGTCAGCCGTTCCTGCCACCCGTCGGGAAGATCCGCAGCGGTGCCCCCCACCCGGATGAAGTTGTGGTTCATCCGCAGACCGGTGATGGACTCCAGGATCCGCAGGCCTTCCTCCCGCTCGCGCCAGCCGTAGATCATCATCGACGAGGACCCGAGGTCCATGCCGTTGGTGGCCAGGAACAAGAAGTGCGACGTGAGCCGATTCAGCTCACACATCAACATGCGGATCCAGGTGGCCCGCGGCGGTAGCTCGACGCCCAGGAGCTGCTCGGCGGCCAGGCAGAAGACCAGCTCGTTGAAGATCGGCGAGGCGTAGTCCATGCGGGTGACGTTGGTGCCGCCCTGGAGGTAGGTGAGTTGCTCGGCCGTCTTCTCCATGCCGGTGTGCAGGTAGCCGATCACCGGCTTGGTGCGCAGGACGGTCTCGCCGTCGAGCTCCAACATGAGCCGCAGAACACCGTGGGTGCTGGGGTGCTGGGGCCCCATGTTGATGATGGTGGTCTCGGCCTCGTCGGGCCCGCTGGTGTAGTTCTCGGCTTCAGCCTCGGACATGCGCAGCACCGAGCCGACCTCTCGGAGGACCTCTACCCCGCCAGCCAGGGCGCGGGGATCCATCTCCTGGGCTCCCTCGTCGGTGAGGGCAGGATCAGCATTACCAGCGGCGGCGGCGGTGGGATCGGTGACGGTCATCGGATCTCTGTGCGGACAGGGGTGCTCACCGCGGGGCGGGAGCGTCCTTGAACTGAACGGGGATGCGCCCGAGGGCGTAATCCTTGCGAAGGGGATGGCCCTGCCAATCCTCGGGCATGAGGATGCGGGTCAGGTCGGGGTGGCCGGTGAAGGAGATGCCGAACATGTCGAACACCTCTCGCTCCATGGCTTCGGTTCCGGGGTGAAGCTCGAACAGGGACGGGACCACGGGGTCTGCCTCTGGCACCTGGACCCGCAGGCGGACCCGGTCACGGTTCCGGTGGGAGATCAAGGTGACGACGAGCTCGAAGCGCTCGGACTGCACACCGGCGGGAAGCTGACGGGGCGGGTGGGCCAGGTAGTCCACCGCGGTGACGTCGACGCACTGGAGCCAGCCGTCGTCTCGCATGGTGCGCACCAAGCCCACCAACTGCGAGCCGGTGGGGTGAAGCGTCCACTGACCGAAGGCGCGGCCTATCGGCACTCCGTGGAGCATCTCGGGTTCGGGCTCGGCCGGGACCGCCTCGGCCGCGCCGTTGTCAGCGCTGGGCTCGGACATGTCAGGACCTACCCAGCGTGATGAGCTGAGGGGCGCCCTGGCCGTCGAGCTGGCTGACGGTGATCCCCGCGCCGGCACCGGTCTCGGTGCGGCGGCGGAAGATGTCCCCGTCGGAGATCTTCTCGTGAAGCGTGCCGATGGCGTGGATCAGGGTCTCGGGCCCGGGCGGGCACCCGGGGGCGTACACGTCGACCGGCACGATCTGGTCGACGCCCTGCACGATGGCGTAGTTGTTGAACATGCCGCCCGAGCTGGCGCACACGCCCATCGAGATGACCCACTTGGGTTCCATCATCTGGTCGTAGATCTGACGTAGCACTGGTGCCATCTTCTGGCTCACCCGGCCGGCCACGATCATCAGGTCT
This sequence comes from Microthrixaceae bacterium, assembly GCA_016702505.1. Lineage (NCBI taxonomy): Bacteria > Bacillati > Actinomycetota > Acidimicrobiia > Acidimicrobiales > Microthrixaceae > Microthrixaceae bacterium. The sequence goes on along the minus strand of JADJDU010000029.1, from coordinate 16,875 downwards.
GCTTGGCGGGGCGAGGCGCGGAACACCTCCATGCCGAAACGGGCCAGGTCGTAGTGCGAGCCGCCCGCACCCATCATCTCGATGGCGCAACAAGCCAAGCCGAAGGTGGCCGGCCACATGCTCCGCGTCCGCGCCCACTTGACGACGTCTTCCACCTTGGCGGTGATGACGTTGTGGTCGAGGGTTTCGAGCCCGTTGCTGAAGTCGAGGCCCATCAGGCCGCCGCCCCGTGGTCAGAGGCGGGTGCCTCACGGCCTTCGGTGCCTACCCGGCGAACGGTGGTGGTGGCGGTACGGGCCGCGTTGACCATGCCGGTGCTGGCGAGTCGGCGGACCGACTGCACCGGACCCCAATCCAGGGCGCCGTTGGCGATCAGGTAGATGAACGAGGCGAACACCGCGATGGCGAACACGATCATCTCGACCAGGCCGAACAGGCCCAGCTCGCGATGGATCACGGCGTAGGGATACAAGAAGATGATTTCGATGTCGAAGACGATGAAGATCATGGCCACCAGGTAGAAGCGAACCGGGAACCGTTCGGGCGGTTGCTGGCCTGGCACGATTCCGCACTCGTAGGGCGCGGCCTTGGCCGCCGAGGGCCGCTTGGGGCTGACCAGCTTGGACATGACGAGGCTGGCCCCGGCGAAGCCGGCGCCCAGCACCAGCATCACCAGCACCGGCAGGTACTGGCCCATGGATCAGGCTCCCCCGGTGGGAGCGGCCCGCTGCTTGTCGACCAGCTTGTCGCGACGGTGAAGGCTGTTGGCCAAGACCACGAACACCAGGCCCGAAGCGATGGTGAAGCCGATGCTGGGCTGACGCTGGGCGCCGCGGTCGCGGTGCAGGACCACGGTGATCACCGGGGCATCCTCATCGATGACGGGCCGGGGCGGGGCCTGGCCGGGCTTGGTCTCCTGGGGGATCACGGCCTGGAGCTGCACTGCGGCGTAGAAGGGATCGTGGCGGCCGAGCTTGGCCGTGTTGACCACCTCGTACACCGCCCGGCCGAGCGTGGAGTCATCGGTGCGGGGGGTCTCGCCACCCGTCAGGTAGCCGGTCAGGAAGGAGAAGTCAGAGGCACTCTCGAACATTCCGTGCTCGACCAGGTACTCCGAGGCCGCGGTCTGGGTTTCACCGGTGAACTTGTTCGAGGTCTCGAGGATCTTCCAACCACCGTTGAGCTGGTCGTTGATCTGGTCTCGGATCTCTTCGGAGGCACCGGCCAGGTCGCCGAGCAGCGGGTCCTTGGCATCCACGGGGAACTCGGCCAGCAGGTCCTCGTCGGCGTTGCGCAGTTCCACCGGATTAGGGAGGTCGCTGGGCAAGGGCAAGGTCCGGCCTTGGCCCAACCGAGCACCATCGGGTGCTCCCGGTGGTCCCTCGATGGTGTCGACCACCTTCCAGTGAGCGGCCGGACCGAGGTAGCCGATCCCGTAGATGGCCCAGATGAAGCCCATCACGAAGAACCATCCGGCCAAGCCGGTCAGCGCCAGTTGGAAGCCGAGACGGGCACCGCTGTTGGTTCCGAGGATGAGGGCGACCGAGCCGTACAGCACGACCACACCGACCAGGACCGAGAGCAGGCCACGGAACCCGGGGGTCCATGACAGTCCGGCGAGCAGTTCGAAGTTCATCGGCTAAGGCTCCGTACGTACTCGACGATGGCCAGCACCTGATCCTGGGTGAACATGCCCCCGTCCTCGGCTGATCCGGCGTCTCTTGGCGTGACGCTCACTTCCATGGCATCGGTGTGGGCCTCGATGGCCGGCACGATGCAGAACCCCGGCATTCGACCGGTGCCCATGCCGGTTCGGCCGTAGCGGGCACCCTGGTCGGTACCGGTACAGACGAAGTTGACCATCTGGGTGGTGCCCATCGAGCCACCTTCGAACTGGCGGTTGACGTTGGTGAGCGGCGGCCCGAAAGCGCCCGCCCCGTCGGCTTCCTTCTCTCCGTAGGACCAACCCTTGGTGTGGCACCGGCCGCAGGAGTAGGCCCCGCCGGCGAAACCGTCGTCGTAGCCCATGTTGAACAGGGCTTCTCCCTCGGTCTCATACATGGGGGGACAGCTGGCTGTGTCCACCGACGAAGGATCGAAGGCGGCCAGGTCTTCGGCCGACAGCCCGATGCGGGCCTGCTCGGTCTTGGCGTCCACGCAGCTCTGATCCTTGCGGGTCATCATCTCGGTGAGCTGTTCGGCGGCCGCCTTCTGCGCTTCGGCCGGCGTGATCTGGAACGTCTCCATGTAGTCGATGAGGTTCTGGAGGTTCTGGGTGGTGAGGGGACCGCCACCCTTGGCGCCCCACGCCGGCATCGGAGAGAAGGGACGGCCGTACTCGAGGATGTAGCGGACCTCATCGCGATCGAAGCGCAGGAGAACGGTGTTGAGGGCCGGACCCTTCCACACCACTTCCTTCACGAAGCGGCCGTCGGCGTCGGTGATTGTGTAGGGCGTTGCCGCACCCACACCTTCGGCACCGTGGCAGAAGGCGCAGTTGAAGCCGCCCTCTTCGGTGGTGGCGTACATCTTGGCCCCCCGGTTCACGAACTTCCGCTTGGCGTCGGCGATCGCGTTCTCTTGGCGGCCCGGCTCCTGGAGCCAGTAGAGCGGCAGACCCACCCCGATGATGACCAGGCCCATGAGGCCGAGGCTCAAGGTGCGATCGAGCTTGCGGCCCTCCAGCTCCTCGTCGGACAGGTAAGCCCGACGGTTGGGGGCGAGCTCGATCTCCGAGCCGACCTCGGGTCGGGCTCGACGGATGTTGATGAAGGCGTAGACCAGACCGATGAGGAACGCCAACAGGAGCAGGACGAGCCCGACGTTGGTCTGGGTGCTGGCAGCTAGAAGCATCAGTGGGAACCACCTGAGACGCAGTGGGGGCCTTCGGCTTCTTGGCCCGTGGTGTTGGTACCGATGGGCGGGCCCTGGATGATGGCGCCCGTGTCCACAGTGAGAGAACCGCCGCTCACCGACATGGCGAAGCGGTCGAGACCGCGAGGGGCCGGGCCGGCCTTCTTCTCACCGGCGGCGTTGTAGTACGAGCCGTGGCAACCGCACTCGAACCACTTGGAGGTGGCACACGACGGCACGCGGCAGCCCAGGTGCACGCACTTCTGGTACAGGGCGATGACGCCCTCTTCCATACCGGCCAGCTCAGCCGCGCTGTAGACGGCGCGGGCCTTCTCCAAGGCGTTGGCCGGATACGCGGTGATCCACATGCGACCCTCGGGGTAGTAGGCGAACCCACCACCGGCCTGGATTGCCGCCTCGATGTCGACGATCTTGCCGACGCTGATCTTTGAGCCGAAACCGCCGCCCCCGGTGGGCCACAGGTAGGCGATGACCGCGGCACCGAAGCCGCTGAGGCCGAGGATGAACCCGCCGATCATGGACCGGTTCAGGAACTGGCGACGGCTGACACCGACCTCGTCGGCGTCGGGGGCCACGAACGGGGCCGGCGGCGCCGGCTCGGTGACGGGAACCAGGTCTCCACCCTTGCGGGCCAGGACCGAGGCCCGCTCCACCTCACGTCCGGTGGTTCCCTCTTGGAGGGCGTTGGGCTTGCGGCTCTTGCGGTCGCGCTGGCGGGTCTCCCGGGAGAGATGACCCGACCCGGCGGCCGAACCAGCCTCCCGGCGGCGCAGCGACGTGAAGATCACGAAGCCAGCAGCCAGCAGGAGCACCGGGATGACTATGACGAGGACGTTCATGTCTACTTCCTCCTACAGCTCGAAGTAGAGGCCCGTGGCCCACGGGAAGATGAACAACTGACCCGGCCCTCGGAAGAACGAGCCGATGATGGTGAGCGTGGCGCACGCCATCATGAAGACCGTGAACAGCGAGATCGCGAACTTGCGATCCTCGGGCTTCTGGGATGGGTTGCGGTCGATGTAGGGGGCGAACATGAGGCCCCCCATGCCGATGCCGGGCAGGAGCACACCGGCCACCATCGGGTGGAACATGGTGAGCATCTCCTGGAGACCCAGGAAGTACCACGGCGCCTTGGACGGGTTCGGCGTCTTGTTGTAGTCGGCCAGCTCCAACAGTGGGGCGTTCACGAAGATCGAGAAGATCAGAAGGAAGCCCAAGCAGAACAGGGCGGCCACGAACTCGATGGACAACAGGTGGGGCCAGACGTGGACCTTGTCTTGTGGGCTGGCCTTCACGTCCTGGATGGAGCCGGACTTGACGACGGTCAGGAGTCGCTGGGTGTGACCACCAGGACCGGCCGCCACCGGGGGACCGGTCTGGGCCGGAGCGGCCGCGGCTGCCGCTGTGGCCACCGCGGCGCCCCCACCGGCGCCTGCTTCTTCGCCGCCACCGGCAGCCTTGGCCCGCGCCGCCTTGGCTCGTTCGAGCAGGTGGGCGGGGATCTTGCTGTCGGCGTCAGAAGCAGGAGCGGCGGCTGGAGCCGGAGCAGCGTCGGCGCTGACCTCGGCGGCCTTGGCGGCTGCCTTGGCCTTGGCCTCTTCGGCCCGCTTGCGTAGGTGTTCTGGGATCTCGGTCATGACAAGTTCCTCCTCGGCCTACAGCGGACCGCTGATGCCGCCGTCCTTGCGGACACGCCAGAAGTGGATGGCCATGAAGATCACGATCACGAACGGGAGCATGAGCACGTGCAGCACGTACCAGCGCAACAACGTGTCGGTGCCGATCTCCGAGCCACCGAGGAGCACGAAGCGCACCTGGTTACCGAAGACCGGGGTGTAGCCCATCATGTTGGTACCCACGGTCACGGCCCACAGGGCGAGCTGATCCCATGGCAACAGGTAGCCGGTGAAGGACAACAGCAGGGTCAGCAGCAACAGCACCACGCCGATCACCCAGTTGAACTCCCGCGGCGGCTTGTAGGCCCCGTGGTAGAAGACCCGGGCCATGTGCAAGAACACCGACAGCACCATGAGGTGGGCACCCCATCGGTGCATGTTGCGCACCAGCAGGCCGAAGGTAACCGAGGTCTGGAGGGCGTAGATGTCGTTCCAGGCCTGCGCCGCGGTGGGCCGGTAGAAGAACATCAAGAAGATGCCCGTCACCGTGAGCAGGATGAACAGGAAGAAGCTGAGGCCGCCGAGGCACAGCGTGTAGCTGACCTTGACGGCGTGACGCTTCACCTTGACCGGGTGCAGGTGGTAGAGCACCGAGTTCATGATCACGTAGGACCGGTTACGGGGGCTGTCGGTGTAGCCCTTCCGGAAGATCGACCCAGGCCGGAAGATCGAGTTCCAGGCCTGGGAGCTCTGCACCGTGTCGGTGAGCTCGCCCATCTTCTCGTTCATCCGGTCGGCAGGGCCGCCCTTTTTCTGCATGGTCTTGGCCATCGGTGACTACATCTCCCGATCGTTCGGGCCGGTGGGACGGATGGTGGTGGTTGCGGTGGAGGCGCTCATCCGAGTCGCATCCCGTAGCCGTAACCGTGGGTGTTGGTGCGCTGATGGCCGTCGCCGTTGGCGGCGGGATCACCGACCTTGCCCAGGATGATCACCCCGGTGGGGCAGCGGTCGACGCAGAGTGCGCAGCGGGTGCACACGTCGTCGTCGATGAGGAAGATCACGTTGTCGCTGGGGTCAACGCCGGGGCGTTCGGTGCCGTCGGCCTCGGCCACCGAGTGGGGCGAGACCATGTGGATGCACTTCCACGGGCAGATGTCGACGCACCCCTCGCACATGATGCATTCGGACTGGTCGATGTGGATGAACTGCTTGGGCTTGACTGCCTTGGCCAGGTAGTCGGCATCCACTTCGACCAGCGCATAGTCGGAGCGGAACTCCGGCATGGGCGGGTTGGCGTCGGTCTTGGGCATCGGTTCAGACCCTCACCAGGGGGCGACCGAAAGCGGACTTCTCGACCTCTTCGGTCTGCTTGGATCCTCGGCCTTGCCACACAGCCCACAGGGCGATGGCCCCGGCGAAGGCGATGCCATAGAGGTTGACAGCGATGAGGTCCGAGAGGGTTGCCTTGGTGATCACCACCGGGATCTCGATGAATCCCTCCGGGCCCAGCCACCCGGTGGAACCGGGACCGGCGAGGATGGCATCGGAGCGCATGGCCAGGGGGCCCTGGGAGTAGGCCAGCCACTGGTGGGGCACGACACCAAAGGCCCAGACCAGCCCGAAGGTGCAATACACCGAGGCCGCCATCGCCTCGCCCCAACTCAGGGAGGCTCCAGCGGGACGACGCTTGGAGTAGATCACCACACCGGCTGCGAACAGCGCGGTGACGATGAGCGATCCGGTGAAGGCGACGTCGGCAAATCCCTTGCCGATCGAAGTGAGAATGATCTCTGGTCCTGCGGCGATGATCATCCCGGTCGACACCTCCTCGTGACTCGGTTCACAATCATTGCGCTCGGCGCGGAGAAGGGTCGCCGGCGGGCGGTGCTCGGTCTACGCGCCGCCCCACCGCCGCTCACATTGGACGATGCCCACGGTCGGCCGCCCACCGACCGCCCGGCGCCCACCACGCCGCCCGGTGACGCCGCCAGGGCCCCAGGGCCCGCGTTATGCCCCGTCCGATCGGGGCGCTGTGAACTCCCCCCAGCGGAGGACGTCGTGACCGAGATCCCCGAGCACCTGCTGAAGCGGGCCGCACAACGCCGAGCCGCGCTCGGTGACGGCGAGGCCGCCGCCGACGCCCCAGCGCAAGCCGCGCCGGCCGCTTATGCCACCGCGGGCGAGACCAAGGCCGCCGCCCCGGCCAAGAAGGCCCCGGCCCCGCTCCCGACCCTCGAGGACCAACCGGCCAAGGCCACCCCCGACATTCCGGTGGTCGCCGCGGCCAAGGCCCGCAAGCGCGCCCCGTACTGGGCCACCGCCCTCTTGGCATCACTTCCCCTCTGGGCCTTCCTGTACGTGTTCTCGATCGACCAGCCTCCGGCCGGTGCCCACGACCCGATCGCCATCGGCCACGAGGTGTTCACCCCCTGCGCCGGTTGCCACGGCGCCTCCGGTGCCGGCACCGCCACCGGCCAGCAACTCAGCGATGGCCACGTGAACGACACCTTCGCCGATCCCCTCACCATGGTCCACTGGATCCGCTTCGGCGCCGCCGAAGGCACCGCACCCGCGACCCACCTACGGCCCGAAACCGTCAGCCCCTCACCGGTGGCATGGCCGGATGGCGCGACCGCCTCACCCCCGAGGAGATCGCGGCAGTCACTATCTACATCCGCCAGGAGCTCTCCGGTGGAGACCCCACCGAGGACCCCAACTTCAACGCCGACGTGTTCATGGAAAACCTCCCTGAGCTCGAGCGCATGGTCGAAGAGGTGATCGACCTCGGCCCCGGTGCCCCCGACGTGTCAGAGATCGAAGGCGCCGAGACCCCGGAAGGCTGAGCCCCAGGCCGCCGCCGCCCGGACCTCCAGCATCCTTCCCTCCACCCCCGGCCCTGGGCCTGACCGCTCCGCAGGACGACCCATGACCAACAGCGAGGACGACAACCACACCGACACCGACGACGGGCCGGGTACTACACCCGAACGCACCGACGTGTTGGTGGTCGGGGGCGGACCGGCCGGGGCCGCCACCTCCTACTGGCTGGCCAAGGCCGGCCACCACGTCACCTGCGTGGAGCGCAAGACGTTCCCTCGGGACAAGACCTGCGGCGACGGCCTGACCCCCCGAGCCGTCAAGCAACTCACCGACATGGGGCTGTACGACGCCCTGACGCCCTACCACCGCTACACCGGGCTACGGGCCGTGGCCCACGGGGTGACCCTCGAGCTCCAGTGGCCGAAGCACCCGATCTACCCCGACCACGGGTTCGTGGTGAGGCGCCGGGACCTGGATCAACTGGTGTTCGCCCACGCCGCCGACGCCGGCGCCCACTGCCACCAGGGCACCGAGGCGGTCACCCCGCTCCTCACCAACGGCCTGGTCACCGGTGCGGTGGTGAAGCAGAAGTCCACCGGCACGACCCGCGAGATCCGAGCCCGCTACGTGGTGGTGGCCGACGGTGCCAACTCCCGCTTCGGTCGGGCCCTGGGCACGGCCCGCAACCGGGACTACCCCCAGGGCATGGCCATCCGCACCTACTACGAGAGCCCCCTCCACGACGACCCGTGGATCGAGAGCGCCCTCGACGTCCGGGACCGCAACGGCAACTCGCTGCCCGGCTACGGCTGGATCTTCCCGGTCGGCAACGGCACCATCAACGTCGGGATCGGGCTGCTGTCCACCTTCCGGGACTGGCGCAGCGTGAACACGTCCCACCTGATGGCCGAATGGGCGGCCACCGCTCCCGCCTACTGGGGCATCGATCCCGACAACCCGGTGGCCCCTCCAACCGGTGGACGCATCCCCATGGCCGGGTCGGTCAACCCGAAGGTCGGGCCCACCTGGGCGGTGGTGGGCGATGCCGCCGGGTCGGTGAACCCGTTCAACGGCGAAGGGATCGACTACGCCTACGAGACCGGCCGACTGGTGGCCGACCTGCTCGACGAGTCACTGCGCAGTGGCGACGGGATGGCCCTCCAGCGCTACCCGCACCTCCTGGAGGAGGAGTACGGCCTCTACTTCAAGGTGGCTCGACTGTTCGCCAAGGTGATCGGCCAACCGGCCCTGATGCGGGAGCTGACCCGGGTAGGTATCCGGTCCCGCAGCCTCATGGACTGGGTTCTGCGGATCATGGCCAACCTGCTCCAGCCCGATGAGATCGGCCCCGCCGAGGCGGCCTACAAGGCGGCTGCCGCCATCGTGAAGAGGGTTCCCGACCCGCTCCCCTAAGCCTGGATCCACCGAAAGGCGGAGCCTTCCGGTGGAGTTCGGTCGCCGGCCTGACGGCCACGTCTTCGCTGCTGCTCCCGTGGTCAGGCGGCTTTGCCAGGACTTGCGGCTCGCTCCACGACCAGGTCCACGCAGCGTTGGATCTCGGGGTGTACCAGTCCGACCAGTTCTTCGGGATCGGTGGTGGCCACCTCGATGGGGTGGGCCACGTGCACCAGGGGGCGGTGCCGGTCGGGCAGGACGGGGCGGGCGTAGTCCTCGGGTTCTTGGCCGTAGTAGAAGCCGACGGGCAGGACCACGACGGGAACCTCCTCGGCGGCGGCGATGGCGGTGTGGGCGATGCCCTTGCGCAGCGGTTGGACCACTCGGTAGTCGCTGCGGTTGCGCGTGCCCTCCCAGAAGCCGGCCATGCTGTGACCGGCGATGAGCTTGGCCACCTGGGTCTCACTGGCCTTGACCACGGCCCGCTGGTAGCGGTCCTTGACCTCCTCGGTGACCTCGATCCCCTGCCTCCGCAGATCCTCGAGGCGGAAGGTCGGCAGGGCCCCGAGCCCGTCTACGGAGCGGCGCAGCATTCGGCCCTGCCATCCGCTCCTGGTGAAAAGGGATGGCTCGGCGGGGATGAAGGCCTTCCCCCGGAGCGGACGCAGCGACTTCATGGTCTCGGCGGTGGAGACGATCACGTACTGATCGTCTGCGGTGATGTGATTGGGAGAGATGATGACCCGCTTCCCAGCCGTGATCGCCTCGTCGATGGCGGCCTCGGCCCCGTCGTCGGCGGTGATCGAGACCTTGTAGGTGCGGGCCAGGGCCCGGTGGGCGAACCAGGCGAAGGCTCGGCTCTGTCCTCGTGGCGTGGTAGAAGTCGACCAGGGTGGAGAAGTTGTCGAGGCCGACGTGGGGACGCTGCATGAAAGACGACTCTAGTCGTCCCTACCTACCGGTAGGTAGGGACGGACGGACCATTGCGCCCATTACCTGTGTCACTCACAAGTCGGAGGCTGGTCCAAGCCGCTGGAAACAAGCCGAGCTCGTTCGCTCACACCCTCCACGACACCAGATCGGCTACCGAGTACCGGCCAACCCGCAGACCGTGGGCGTTGAGGGCGATCAGGTCACCGTCAGCCTGAGCCCGTTTGAGCTGACCGAAGCTGAAGTCCCGGCCCGGGATGGCGGCGTCGAGGTGGTCCTCCCCGACCACCTGGAGGAATACTCCGGTGGTCGGACCGCCCTTGTGGAGCTGACCGGCCGAATGCAGGAAGCGAGGACCGGGGCTCAGCGTGACAGCCACCCCCAGCCCGTCGCGCAGTTCCAGTCGCAGCTCCTCGAGCGCCTCGTACTCCTCACCTTCGGGATCGACGTAGGCATGGATGGACAGGTAGTCACCCGGAGCCACCGTGGCCAACAGGTCGACCAACGGCGGCGACGAGGGCAGCTCGGCCCCCTCCGACAGCACACGGTTGGTGGCCTCTTTGGCTTCGGCCACGTTGGGTTGGTCGAAGGGGTTGACCCCCAACACGGCGCATGCCACCGCCGTCGCCACCTCCCACACCAGGGTCTGAGCGCCGAGGTCGAGCGGATCGTTCAGGCCGAGGCCGACCACGGGCTGGCCCGATTCGGCCAGCACCTCGAGCCCGACCGGATGGTCGACCTCGCCGACAGCCACGAAGAACCGGTCGCTTCCATACACATCGGCGGGTCCGATCGGCTCATCTACGACCGGAACCAGTCCGGTACCGGCCTTGCCCGTGGACTCGGCCACCAACTGCTCGACCCACAGGGCCAGCACCTCGATGGCCGGGTCGACGACCAAGGTGAGCTTGTCTCGGCCGTCTCGAACCGCAGCCCCCATGAGCGCCCCCAACCACAGCCCGGGGTTCACCGACGGATCAGGGCTGCGCAACGCGGGCAGAAGCTCTCGTGCCCGTTCCACCAGCACATACCAGTCGACCCCAGCCAGCGCGGCCGGGACCAGCCCGAAGAAGCTGAGGGCCGAGTAGCGACCGCCGATGTCGGCACGGTTCTCGAACACCTCCCGGAACCCGCGGCGGCGAGCCAGGTCACCCAGTTCGGACCCCGGATCGGTGACCACCCCGAACGCTTCGGGCCGACCCACCCGTTCCCAGAAGAACTCGAGATGGCTGCGGGTCTCGATGGTCCCACCCGACTTGGACGACGCCAGGTGAAAGGTGCGCCCTTCGGGCAGGGCGGCCACGGTGCGGGCCACCGCCGCGGGATCGGTGCTGTCCAAGACGTGGAGCTCCAGCCCGCTGGGCCCGGTGGGAAAGGACCGGGCGATCACCTCAGGGAACAGGCTTGAACCGCCCATGCCCATCACCAGGCAGTGGGTGAACCCGTCCCGGTGCAGTCGGGCCACGAAGTCATCGATACGCCCCCGTTCGGCCTCCATGTCGTCGAGGACGCTGAGCCATCCCATCCGGTCCACGATCTCGGTGGGCTCCGGGGACCACAGGGTGTGATCTCGGTTCCACAGCCGAGACACCACGTCCATCTCGGCCAGGTCAGCCAACGTGCGGGCCAACGGCTCGGCCAGCGACCCCAGGGAGCTTTCGGAATCGGTGTGAGCGCTCATCGCTGGGCCTCACCAGTAGACGGTGCCAGCGTGGATGCCACCCGGTAGGCCAGCTCCACGACATGGGCCACCACCGCGGGGCTGTGGGCCAGGCCTGGGAACATCACCTCATAGGCCCCCGGGGCCAGAGCCACACCGGCGTCGAGCATGCCGTGGAAGAACCGACCGTAGGAGGCTTCATCGGTGGTGCGGGCCTGGTCGTAGTCCCGTGGCGCCGGCACCGGCCGGCCCTGATCAGCACCGGCCAAGAACAAGCCCACCAACGGACCCACCCTCGACACGTAGGCCGCCACCCCGGCGCTGTCGAACGCATCCTGGAGGCCCACGGTCAGAGCCGCAGCCGTAGCCTCCAACTGCTCGTAGGCACCGTGGTCCAAGAGGCTCAACACCGCCAGCCCGGCCGCGGTGGCGAGCGGGTTCCCCGACAACGTGCCGGCCTGGTACACCGGCCCCGAGCGGAGCCATCTGGTCCATCAGGTCGGCCCGACCGCCGAACGCTCCCACGTTCAACCCGCCGCCGATCACCTTGCCCAGACAGGTCAGGTCCGGGGTGACGCCGTACACCTGTTGAGCGCCACCCACGTCGAGGCGGAAACCGGTGATCACCTCATCGAAGATCAAGATCGCACCCACCCGGCTGCACTCGGCTCGCAGGCCATCCAAGAACCCTGGTTCGGGAGCGATCAGGCCCATGTTGGCCGCCACCGGTTCCACGATCACACCGGCGACGGTGTCGTCCAGCACCGGGACCTGGTTGTAGGGCAACACCCAGGTGTCGGCCACCGCACCGGGCGGCACCCCGGCCGAGCCCGGCACCGTGGCCCCCTCGCTGTGGTCGAGGTGGGCCACCGCCGAGCCCGACGCCGCCAGCAGGGCGTCGCTGTGACCGTGGTAGTTGCCGGCGAACTTCACGATCCGACTCCGACCGGTGACCCCGCGGGCCAGACGGATGGCAGTCATGGTGGCCTCGGTACCGCTGGACACCAACCGCACCTTCTCCACCGACGGGACCCGGGAGCAGATGGCCTCGGCCAGCAGCACCTCCCGGTAGGTCGGGGCCCCGTACGAGGTGCCCTCCCCCGCTGCCCTACGCACGGCGTCCACCACGTGAGGGTGGGCGTGACCGGCGATCACCGCGCCGTAGGACTGCACCATGTCGACGTAGCCACGGCCCTCGACGTCCCACACGTGAGCACCGGCGGCGCGCTCCACGAAGTAGGGCGTACCCCCCACCGCGTCGAAGGCCCGAACCGGCGAGTTGACACCACCGGGGATCACGGCCCGGGCCCGGTCGAACAGGGACTGGTTGGTGAGCAGGGGTGGGGACTGATCGGTCATGCCAGGACCTCGGCGATCTCGCGGGCGAAGTAGGTGAGGATCAGGTCTGCGCCCGCCCGCTTGACCGCGGTGAGCTGTTCGAGGGCCACCATGTCACCATCGATCCAGCCGTTGGCGGCGGCCGCCTTCACCATGGCGTACTCGCCCGACACGTGATAGGCGGCAAGGGGCAGGTCGTGCTCGGCTCGTACCCGGGCGATGATGTCCAGGTAGGTGACCGCCGGCTTCACCATCAAGATGTCTGCCCCCTCGACCACGTCGGCCCGCACCTCCTCCAGCGCCTCCCGGGCGTTGCGGAAGTCCTGTTGGTAGGCCTTGCGATCCCCGCCCCCGGCGATCTCCACGTCGACGGCGTCTCGGAACGGCCCGTACAGGCCCGAGGCGTATTTGGCGGCGTAGGCCAAGATGGCGACCTCGCCGAACTCCTCCTCGTCGAGGGCGTCCCTGATGGCCGCGACCTGACCGTCCATCATCCCCGACGGGGCCACGATGTCGACGCCGGCCTCGGCCTGGGCGACTGCCACCTCGGCGTAGCGGTCGAGGGTGGCGTCGTTGTCGACCTGGCCCGCAGGGGTCAGCAGGCCGCAGTGACCGTGGTCGGTGTACTCATCGAGGCAGAGGTCGGCGATCAGCACCACCTCGTCGCCGTACGTGTCGCGCAGGTCCCGCAACGCCACCTGCACGATGCCGTCGGGGTCGCTGGCTCCGGTGCCCTCGGCGTCCTTGTGCTCGGGCACCCCGAACAGGATCACCGCCGGCACGCCGAGGGTCATCAGCTCGCCACCTCGGTTCGCAGCGACTCCAGCGTGTGCTGCGGACCCCGGGCAGCGAGCCGATGGGCTGGGGTTCGGTCATCCCCTCCCGCACGAACAGCGGAGCGATCAGGTCGTTCGGCGTGAGGACGGTCTCGGCCACCATGCGGCGCAGGGCCGGGGTGCGACGGAGCCGGCGGAGGCGGCGCTGGGGGAACACGCCAACAGCCTGGGGGCCGGCCCGGGCCACGGCCGCGGTGCCCGGGGATCCGCCGACGAAGTCGGTCAGGGCCGCCAGCCAGGCGGTCGAGCGGTCAGGGCGGTGACCTCGCCCAGCCCTGACGCGATGTGGTGGGCGGCAGACAGGTCGGTGTGGATGGTGATGGCGCTGGGCACCGCCACCGCGGTGAGCCCGGCCCGCAACGCCGCGGTCAGACCGTGGGCCGAGTCCTCTAAGGCCACCGCCCCGGTTGGCTCCACCCCCAGGTCCCGACAGGCCAGGAGGTAGGCGTCGGGGGCAGGCTTGGTCCGCCCGTCGAGACGGTCCGAGGTGGCGAACGCCCCGAAGTGGTGGGCCAAGCCCAACCGTTCGAGGTGGCCCACCACCCAGTTGGCCGACGAGCTCGATGCCACCGCCAACTCCACGCCGGCCCCGGTCAGGGCATCGAGCAGCTCGACCACCCCAGGCAGGGGCTCGATGGTGTCCTTCCAGGACCGGTCCTGGCGTTGGTAACGGGCATCGAACTCGTCTCGGTCCACGTCTGCTCCCACCGCCGCGCACAGCGCAGCGTGGCTGTCGGTGTCACCCAGACCCACCACCGACGACCAAGCCTGAACGGTGATCGTGTGCCCCATCTCAGCCAGGGCCGCCCGGCTCATCTCGAAGATCGGCATCTCCGAGTCGATGATCAACCCGTCGAAATCGAAAACCACCGCTCGCAGCTCACCCATGGCGCTGCTGTCTGGTCCGGCCGCCAACCGGTGGCAGCACGGGTTCGACCCGGGCGGACCTGCGTTCAGGTCGGGGGGAGGAACCCGAACGCCCGGAGGACGGCCTGGCCGTCGTCGCCCAGCACGAAGGCCACGAACGCGTCGGACGCCGCGGGGGCGCCCGCGTCGGCGAGCACACCGATCGGGTAGGCGGCCAGCACGTTCTCCTCGGCGGGGATCTCCACCGCGTCCACCGCCGCACCCGCCCGCTGGGCATCGGTGACGTAGACGATGGCCGCCACCGCGTCGCCCTCGGTCACCGCGGGTCAGGGTGGCGCCCACGTTGTCGCCCCGGGTCACGTTCGACTCGTCGACGACCACACCGGCCTTGGTGAGGGCCTGGGCCGCGTAGCGCCCGCACGGAACCTCGGCCCCGCACAGGGCGATCACCCCGGCATCAGCCAGGTCGGCGAGCGAAGCGATCCCGAGCGGGTTGCCGGGCCTGGTCACGATGACCAGCTCGTTGCGGGCGAACACCTGTGGTGCGCCCGCGACCAGCCCCTCACCGGTGAGCGAGGCCATGTTCTCCTCGTCGGCCGACGCATACACGTCGGCGGGTGCGCCCTCCAGGATCTGGGTGGCGAGGGTGGACGACGAGTCGAAGGCGAACGTCACCTCGACGTCGGGGTGCAGCTCGGTGAAGTCATCGGCCAGGGCCGTGAACGCCGGTTCCAGCGATGCGGCGGCCGCCACGGTGACCGAACCCGAGAGCTCGGAGCCCGACCCCTCGGTGCCGGTGGCCCGCGGGTCATCGCCACCACACGCGGCCACGACGCAGGCGCCCAGGATCGCCACCGCGACCAGGACGGCACGCGGCCCGACGACCCTCACGGCACGGCGGGGGGCAGCGCTTCGACGAGGGCGGCCAAGAGGGCCTCGGTGGTGTGGGGCGTGGCCTCGACCGTCACCTCGAGCCCGAGCTTGCGGGCCGTGGCCGTGGTGACCGGGCCGATGCTGGCCACCACCGGGGGCACCCGGTCCGCCCCCACCGCCGCCACCAGGTTGGTGACGGTGGACGACGACGTGAACGTGACGGCGTCGGCCGCCGCGATCCGCTCGGCCACGTCGTCGGCCACGGCCGCGGGTGCGGTGCGGTAGGCGGCGACGTCGTGCACCTCCCAGCCCATGGCGCGCAGGGCGTCGGGCAGTTCGGTGCGGGCCACCTCGGCCCGGGCCAACAGCACCCGGCCCCCTTCCGGCGGCGGGGCGGGGAACGCCTCGATCAGGCCCTCGGCCACGAACCGCTCGGGCACCAGGTCGGCCACGATCCGCCGGGCCGCCAGGGCCTCGGCCGTGGCCGTGCCCACCGCCGCCACCCGGACGCCGGCCAGCACCCGGGCGTCGGGCAGGTGGTCGAAGGTGCGCTCCACCCCGTTGACCGACGTGACCACCAGCCAGTCGTAGGCGCCGGTGCCCGAGGACAGCTCGTCCACTGCAGCCCGCAACGCGGCACCGCCGTCGGACGGGTCGACCACCTCGATGGTCGGTGCCTCGATCACCGACGCCCCCAGGGACCGCAGCTCGTGGGCGAACGCCGACGCCTGGGCCCGGGCCCGGGTGACGACCACGGTGCGACCGAACAGCGGCCGGCCCTCGAACCAGTTCAGGTCCTCGGCCGCCACCTGCCCCACCACGATGACCGACGGGGCCTCCAACGGGTGATCGGCCAGGGTGGCGAGGGTGGCGCGCACGGTGTGCTGGTTGGGCCGGGAACCCCACCGCACGGCCGCCGCGGGGTCTCGGGCGACCGGCCCGCGGCCAGCAGGCGCTCGGCGATCTGCGGCCAGCGGCCCACCCCGTGAGGATCACGAGCGTGCCACCGGTGTTGGCCACCACGCCCCAGTCGACGGTGCCGCTCGCCGCTGGACGGATCCTCGTGACCGGTGACCACCGTGAACGACGTCGACGAGAACCGCTGGGTGACGGGGATGCCGCCGTAGGCCGGCACCGCCAGCGCCGAGGTGATGCCCGGCACCACCTCGTACGGCACGCCGGCGGCGGCCAGGGCGTGGGCCTCCTCGCTCCCGCGGGCGAACACGAACGGGTCACCACCTTTGAGGCGCACCACGGTCTGGCCGGTCAGACCCCGCGCCACCAGCAGCGCGTTGATGTCGTCCTGGGTCATGCGGTGGTGGCGGGGCGCCTTGCCCACGTCGATCCGCTCCGCCGTGTCGGGCGCCAGCTCGAGCAGCTCCACGGCTGAAAGCCGGTCGTGCACCACCACGTAGGCGAGCCGAAGCACCTCGGCCCCGCGAAGGGTGAGCAACCCGGGATCGCCGGGCCCGGCACCGACGAGGTAGACGGTCACGACGCGACCCTACGAGGTGGGAGCCCTGGCGGCCGGAGCCGTCACCACCGTGGCCGATTGCCGGTCCGGGTACCGACCGGTGCATCGGTCGTGCCCTGGCGGCGGTCCACCGACGCGAACACGAGAGCACTGGCGACGCCGGCCACCACCACCACGCCCATCAAGGCA
>JADJDU010000028.1 GCA_016702505.1 Microthrixaceae bacterium | reverse complement strand
GCGGATCTCTCCCCGTGGTTTCCCAACCCCCTGGAGGTGTGTTGTGGCTGTTGCCAAGGAACTCCGGTCGGTGAAGCCTGGCGAGAAGGCGGCGCCGAAGAAGCTCAACGTTGCGGAGGCTGCGGCGTCTGGCGACCAGTTGGCGACGTTGATCGCGACCCGGGATCGGGTGGCTGTGGCTGTCACGGATCCGGCGTGTTCGCCGCGTGACCTGGCTGCGTTGACGAAGCGGCTCGACGACATCATCGAGAAGATCAAGACGCTGTCGGCTCAGGTTGACGGGCACGGCGAGGAGGCCGACGACGTTGGCGACTCGTTCGACGCTTCGGCTATCTGAGGCTGCCCGGCATCTGGTGATCCCTGATGGGATCAAGACGTCGGTGTGGCCGAGGGTGGAGCGCCTGCTCACTTCGGTGGGTGTGGAGTTCGATCTGTGGCAGCAGGGCTTCTCATCTGCGGCGCTCGGGTGCCGTGCGGACGGGAAGTACGCGGCGACGATCGGCGGGGTGGTGGCGTCCATCCCCCGGCAGGTCGGTAAGACGTTCACGGTTGGGAACCTGCTGATCGGTTTGGCTGCGGAGTTCCCTGGGTTGCGGGTGATCTGGACGTCACATCACGCCCGCACGACGACGAACACCTTTCGGGCGATGCAGGCGATGGTGTCCCGGTCGAAGATGGCGGGGCTGCTGGCTCCGAATGGGATCCGCACCGCGAACGGCGAGCAGGAGATCCGGTTTCGTAACGGGTCGATCATCATGTTCGGGGCCCGTGAGCACGGGTTCGGTCGTGGCATGGATGCCATCGACATCGAGGTGTTCGACGAGGCGCAGATCCTGAGTCTCAAGGCGCTTGAGGACATGGTGCCGGCGACGAACCAGGCCAGGCACCCGCACGGTGCGCTGGTGTTCTTCATTGGGACGCCACCTCGTCCGAACGATGATGGCGAGGCGTTCACGGCGAAGCGTGCGGCTGCGTTGGCCGGCAAGACGAAGGACCAGCTCTACGTCGAGATAGGCGCCGATCCCGACGCCGATCCCGACGATCAGTCGCAGTGGCCGATCATGAACCCGTCGTTCCCGCTTCGTACCCCGCCTGAGTCGATGATGCGGATGCGTGAGAACATCCCTGACGTTGACTCGTGGCGGCGGGAAGCGATGGGGGTCTGGCCGGAGCCTGACGCCGAACCGGTGCCTGAGTGGCTGGTCATCGCTGAGGATGTGTGGCGTCGTTGCCGCACGGGTGAGCCTGAGGCCGCATCTGTGAAGCCGGGCTGGCTGGTCGGGGACGTGACGCTCGCGGTTGAGGTGCGCCCTGATCGTTCGGCTGCTGCGATCGTCGCCGCCGGTGAGTGCCGCGAGGGCGGCGTGGGTGTCGAGGTGGTGGCGCATGGCGCCGGTGTCGGCTGGGTCGTCGCTGAGGCCGCCGAGCTCGTGGGTCGTGGCGGTGTTGTGGCGGTGATCGTCGACGAGGGTGGGCCTGCTGGTCCGCTGATCGATGCGCTCGAGGCTGCTGGGGTTGATGTTGAGCGGGTGGCGTTCGCTGATGTGAAGCGTGCGACGGCCGAGTTCTTCGATGCTGTGGCCGAGGCCGAGGTTGTGCACCGTGACCGGGCCGAGCTGAACAGCGCGGTCGGGTGGGCGAAGAAGCGCCCCGCTGGTGATACTTGGCTGATCGACCGCAAGGGTGATCACGACATGTGCCCCCTGGTGGGTGCGGTACTGGCCCGGCATGGGCATCTGTCCAGTGACCAGGGCTACGCCCTGGCTGTCTACGCCTGAGGAGGTGCCCGGTGAAGCTGCTTGATCTGCTGTTGCTTGCCGCTGTGGCGCTCTTGACGGCCGCTGGATGGCTGGTGGTACCGTCGCTTGGCTTGGCCGCGGCTGGTGCTGGTTGCGGGGCTGCGTGGTTCCTGTTGGGCGAGGGCTGATGCGCCGTATCGACCGTCTGCGTGGTGGCCGCACCGAGGAGCGGGCCCTGGTGGACCTGGCTTCGTGGGTGCCGTTCGCTGGCTTGGACCCCATGAGTATGAACCCGGTCCATACGACGTGGGGCAAGCAGTCGGTCGAGCCGATCCCCAACAACTTCGAGGGCTACGTCCGCGGCATCTACAAGCGTGATGGGGTGGTGTTCGGGCTGATCGCTGCCCGAGTCGCCCTGTTTAAGCAGGCCCGGTTCCAGTGGCAGCGCCTGGACAACGGCACCCCCGGCGAGATGTTCGGCACCGCTGATCTTGACCTGTTGGAACGGCCGTGGCTGAACGGGACGACTTCGGATCTGCTGGCCCGCATGGAACAGGATGCGTCGTTGGCCGGCCAGTTCTACGGGGTGCGCCGTGACACCCCCTCAGGTCCCCGGATTCGACGCCTGCGGCCCACGCTGGTGTCGATCGTCACTGGGTCCCCGTCGAACCTTCCAGACGATCCTGACGCCGAACCGGTCGCTTACCTATTTTGGCGTTCCGGCTGCGTCGGCCAAGGTGAGCCGCAGATCTTCTGGCCTGATGAGATCATCCACTACGCGCCGACCCCTGATCCTGATGCGAACTGGCGGGGCATGTCGTGGATCACTCCGGTGATCCGTGAGGTCGAAGCGGACATGGGGGCCACGGAGCACAAGGCCAAGTTCTTCGAGAACGCGGCGACCCCGAACCTCGCCGTCAGTCTGGACAAGGCGCTCACCAAGAAGGACGCACTCGACTTCATCGAGGCGATGCGAGACAACGAAGGGGCCCGGAACGCCTACCGGACGCTGTGGCTGGCTGGCGGCGCAGACGTGAAAGTGGTGGGCGCCGACCTCAAGCAGCTCGACTTCAAGGCGACGCAGGGCGCGGGGGAGACACGCCTTGCGTCTGCTGCGCAGGTGCCGCCGATCATCGCCGGCCTGTCCGAAGGGCTCGGGGCGGCGACGTACAGCAACTACGGCCAGGCCCGACGTCACTTCGCTGACATCTTCGCTCGACCGGCGTGGGGCGACGCTGCCGCGGCCCTGGAGTCCGTGATATCGCCCCGCTCCGGGGCCCGGCTCTGGTACGACGACCAGCACATCTCGTTCTTGCAAGAGGACCAGCGGGACGAGGCCGAGATCTTCGCGGCGGATGCGACCACGATTCGCACCCTCACCGACGGCGGGTTCGACCCTGAGTCGGTGAAGCAGGCGGTCAAGTCCCGCAACTTCTCGCTGCTCAAGCACACCGGCCTGTTGTCGGTGCAGATGCAGTCGCCCGGCACCACTGCTGGCGTCTAACCCCCCACCTCACATGAGAGGAAGTGACCCCCTATGGATGAGGTGTTCCTCAACCGCGCCCACCAGGCAGATCTGGAGATCCGTGGCGACGGTCGAACCGTCGTGGGGATCGCTGTCCCGTTCGACGCGCCGACGCCGATCCGTGACGCCTCCGGTTCCTACACCGAGGTGTTCCGTCGTGGCGCGTTCGCCAAGACGATCCGGGAGCGTGGCGACCGGGTGAAGTTCCTCGCCCAACACGACCGCCGTTCGATGCCGCTCGGCCGGGCGGCGCTGCTCCGTGAGGACGGCGCCGGCCTGTACGCAGAGTTCCATGTCTCGGCCACCCAGGCAGGGGACGAGGCGCTCGAGCTCATCAGGGACGGGGCCCTCGACGCGCTGTCGATCGGGTTCCGTCCGGTCCGTGACCGTTGGAACCAGGACCGTTCGATGGTCGAACGCTTGGAGGCCCGTCTTGATGAGGTGTCGGCCGTGTCGTTCCCGGCCTACGACGGCGCCCTGATCGCTGGCGTCCGCACCGGTGATACCGACATCACTGACCTGATCGCCGCACTGACAGTCGATCCCGAGGCGCTGGCCGCGCTGGCCCGCGCCCTCCCTGTTCTTGGCAGTCCCGCCCCCGACGCCGCCGTTCTCGGCACCTCGGAGGAGGCACCCGCCGGCCCCGACCTGGAGCCGCTGACGCACTCCGGTCTTTCCACCGACGCCCGGTCCCGGGCGCTCGCACTTCTGATCCCTGGAGGGACCAACCCATGACCACCACCGAACTCCGTGAGGCCCTGGCCTATCTGGCTGCCTGCCTCCGTGACATCCACGAGGGGGCCGTCACCCGTGGCGCCACCCTCACCGACGCCTCCGAGCGCAGCGCCGCCGAGGCCCTGACCGCCGACGAGCAGGCCCGCTGGGATGCTGGCACCGCCGAGATCACCCGCCTGGAGGGGCTGCTGGCCCGGGCCGAGCAGGTCGAACGGCTCGCCTCGCACACCACCAACGTGACCCCCGGCTTCTCGGGCGCCCCGGAGATGATCGCCAAGCGCGACGCCTTCGACCTGTCCGACCTCCGCTTCGACGCCACCCCGCAGGAGATCCGTTCCCGTGGCCTGCGTGCCATCGAGCAGGTCGAAGGCCTGGGTGACGCTCACCGCGAGCAGGCCGAGCGCCTGGTCCGCACCCTCGACCCGACGGTGGCGATCCGTATCGCCGCCACCGGTTCGGACACCTACCGTGACGCCTTCTCGAAGTACGCGGCCGGTCAGCGTGACGCCTTCACCCCCGACGAGGCCGCCGCCTGGTCCCGTGCCGCGTCGCTCACCGACAACGCCGGTGGCTACGCCGTGCCGTTCACTCTCGACCCCACGGTGATCCTCACCAGCGACGGGTCGACCAACCCGTTCCGGCAGATCTCCCGGGTCGTCCCGGTCACCACCGACACCTGGAACGGTGTCAGCTCGGCCGGGGTCACCGCTGCGTTCGCCGCTGAGGCCGCCGCCGTGTCCGACGGTGCCCCCACCCTCGCCCAGCCGTCCGTGACCGTCCACAAGGCCCACGCCTCCGTCGACTACTCGATCGAGATCGGCCAGGACTGGGCCCAGTTCGGTTCCGAGATGCTGCGGCTCTTCGCCGACGCGAAGGACAACCTGGAGGCGACCAAGTTCGCCGTCGGCGCCGGCAACGGCTCGAACGAGCCCTACGGCATCGTGACCGCCCTCGCTGGCACCTCCTCGGAGATCAACGTCTCCACCTCGGAGGCCCTGGTGGTCGCGGACATCTACGCCGTTGAGAACGCCCTCGGCGACCGGTACCGGCAGAACGCCAAGTGGGTCGCCAACAAGGCGATCTACAACCTGATCCGCCAGTTCGACACCGCCGGTGGCGCTTCCCTGTGGGAGCGGCTGGGTGCCGGCCTCCCACCCGAGCTCATCGGCTACCCGGTGTACGAGTCGTCCGCGATGGACGGTGCGTACAGCGCCGCCGCCACGGCCAACAACTACATCATGGTGCTCGGCGACTTCCAGAACTACCTGATCGCTGATCGGGTGGGCCTGTCGGTGGAGTACGTGCCGCACCGTGTGAACGGTGACGGCGCCCTGACCGGCCAGCGCGGCTTGTACGCCTTCTGGCGTGTGGGTGCGGACTCGATCAACGATTCCGCGTTCACGCTGCTGGACCTGCCGACCACGGCCTGATCCAGCCCGGCTAGTCCCCTGGCCCGCCCTGCCCCTCAACAGGGCGGGCCAGGACCCCTCACCCCTCACATTGACCCCTGGAGGTTCGTTGTGGCTGATCTTCTTCGCGCCAAGGTGCCGTTCGCTGTCGGTCGCCGGGTGTACCCGTCGGGTGCGATCTTCACGACCACCGACCCGATCGTGGCCGGCCGTTCCGAACTGTTCGAGCCGGTCCAGCCCACGTACCCCACCGCGGTTCCGGCTGAACCGGTGAAGCGCCCCACCCGTAAGCCCAAGACCACGACGGTGGAAGAAGATGGCTGAGGTTCCGTACCTCACGGCGGCGCAGGTTCGCGTCCGGCAACCGCGCATCACTGACGTCTCAGACGACGAGATCGAACGTCTCGTCGCCGAGTTCGAGGCGCTGGCTGAACGGTACCGGGGTGTCGGGTTCACGACCCGCGAGGCCACCCACGTCGGCCGCCCACGCCGGGGCGTCCTCGAGTTGCCTCACGTGCAGATCCTGTCGATCGTGTCCGTCGAGGACTCGGACTCGAACGCCATCTCGTTCGACACCGACGACCTGGACGCTGCCCGCGGGTGCATGTTCGTCGACCGCAACGGGTGGGTGACGGTCGAATACACCCACGGCATGGCGACAACCCCCGAGGGGATCCTGGCCGCGTGTGCCGCGTACGTGATGCGCCGTGTCGTCAACTCACAGTCCGGCACCAGCCGTGACGTCCTGTCACAGAACTTCGACGGTGGCACCACCCGCTACTCCACCCCCGACTGGGCCGCTGGCCGGCCGACCGGGTACTTGGACATCGATGCTGCGCTGAACGCCGAACGGGACTTCCGGTACGGTGGCTGAGCCGACCACAACCGTCTGGTGGTTGTGCGCCCAGCACATCGTCGACCTGCTCCGTGATCACAACACCCTGCGCGGCAAGGTGGCGGTCGAGCCCGGGTGGCCTGGTGACCTGAACCGCAAAGCGGAGATGGTGTTCATCGACGAACTGTCCTCCACGGAGGACCGGCCCGTCATGACGCAGGGACGCCAGAAGCGTGACGAGGAGTTCACGCTGCCGTTGCTGGTCATCGTGACCGAGCAACGCGACCTGGACGCCACCATGTCCCGCCTGTCGGAGATCGTGGCAGCGATCCAAGACACGTTGGCTGAGGCGCCGACGCTCACCGATTTGGACGGGGTCCTCATGTCGTGGGTTGCGTCGAAGTCGATGTCGTGCGGCCAGACCCCCGAGGGCCCGATCGGTACCGCTCGCGTGACGGTCGAAGTGACCGCCCGCCTGTCCTGACCTTCACCAAGGAGACCACGCTATGCGTGTCCGCTACACCGGCCCTGCCGGGTACATCTTCAGCCCGAACGGGGCGGATCCGTTCGTGCCCGTCCCGGGCCAGGTGCTCGACCTCGACGACGCACTGGTGGCGACGCTGGGCGCCGACTTCGTGCCGGCCGACGGCGAGCAGCCGTTCGACCCGGCGACGGCCAAGAAGTCCGACCTCATCGAGTTCGCCGAGTCCAACGGGCTCGACGTGGACGCGTCTGCTCCGGTGGCTGACGTCCGGGCGGCCGTGACCGCCTTCACCGCCGCGCCCGCGGACGGTGCCACCCCGACCGGCCTGGAGGGCTGATATGGGCATCCAAGACAACTTCTGGACGATCGGCGAGGAGACCGTGGAGTGGGGGACCAAGGCCACCACTTTGACCCGCGGCATCGAAAACCAGACCGATGACGCCACCCCGAATGTGGAGTACCTCCAGAGCCGTGGGATGCGCCCAGCGACGGTGGCCACCCCGACGGGGCGGTCTGTAGCTGTGCCTCGTGGTGGTCAGCATGTGCTGACCCTGGACCTGATGGCCAAGTCTCTCGGCCTGGTGCTGGCGTCGGTGGCGTCGACTGTGGCGACCACCACGCCGGGTGGCGCGACTCTGACCAGGCTCCACACGTTCACCCCGACCACGACCGGCCCCACCAAGTCGTTCACGGTCCATGCTGGCCGCGCTGATGTGGGCGGCACGGTGAACCATCACGACTACCTCGGGTGCATGGCCGAGAGCCTCAATCTGGCGCTGGCTCCCAAGGGCCTGCCGGTCCTCAAGTCGACGTTCGCCTACAAGACGCTCGACACTGCGGCCGCGTCGGTCACCCCGTCCTACCCCACTTCGTCGCATGTCTACCGTGACATCGACTGTGTGGTGTCGATCGACGGCAACTCTGAGTGCCTGCGGTCTGCTGACTTCACGATCCCGACCGGGCTCGACATGGAGCGGTGGCGGATCTGTGCGGGTGGCCGTGAGAAGCCGGTGCTGAATACCCGTGTGGAGCCGACTGGCACTCTGTCGCTGGATTACGACTCCGATTCGTGGCAGGACGCTTGGCTTGCTGGCACCGAGCTGGAGGATCTGATCATCACCTTCACCGGTCCCGAGATCGAGACTGGGTTCGACTTCCTGTTTCGGGCGACGTTCCCGCTGATCCAGCTCACCGGGTCTAGCCCGAAGGTCGGTCTGGACACCACACCCGAACAGCCTCTGCCGTTCCGGGTGCTGGACAACGGCACTGATCCGGCGTGGACGTTGGAGTACCAGACCACCGACACGGCGTACTGATGGCGCTGGTCTCTGCCGAGGTCGATGGCCTCGATGAGTTGATCGCTGGCCTCAAGGCGTCGTCTCAGGGGCTGGCCCGCGAGCAGCGCAAGGCGAACAAGAAGGTTGCTGAGCAGGCGTCGGAGTGGGCTCGTTCTGGTGCCCGCTCTGGCACCCGTCAGCAGGTCCTGGCTGCGGGTGCGATCAAGGCCCGTGGCACTCAGTCGACGGCCCGTCTGGCGATCTCTGGTGGCCCTGGTTATGCCAAGGCTGCGTTCTGGGGCATGTCTCGCCGGACCGGTTGGTATGCGGCTGAGCGGTACCGCGATTCACAGGCAAGGCAGGCCCCGCCCTGGGTGGGGAACTCGTGGACGGCTGGCGTGGCCGGTCAGGGGCCGCATGCGATCAACGATGCGATCGCTGCCCATGTCGATGAGGTCGAGGCCCTGTATGCGGCCGGTTACGAGTCCGCTCTGAAGGCGGCTTTCCCTGGGGGGTTCGAGTGAGTCAGATCACGGTTACGGTCGACGGGTCCGAGCAGGTCGTGGACCTGGCGAAGGTCACGGGGCTGGATGCGATGCAGTTCCGCATGGAGACGGGGCAGGACCTCGATCTTGCGGTGTTGGGGATCTTGGAGCGGGGCGAGGCGGTGCTACTCGCTGATCTGGCGGTGGTCCATTGGTTGTGGGTCCGTCGGTCGGTGGATGCGTTGGCGTCGTTCGCTTTGGTGGCGTCGTCGCTGACGCTGTTCCCTGCCGTGCAGCCTGAGGCCGTGGAGGTCTGAGGGGGTGGCGGGGCGCGCTCTCACGATCGACATTACGACGAGGGACCAGCAGACGCTGGCCGCTCTCAAGCGCGTCCAGAAGGAGTTGTCGGCTGTCGACAAGGCGGTGGACAAGACCGCCAAGGAGAGCGACAAGCTCGGTAAGTCGGCCGATGATTACGCGGCGAAACTGAGTAACGCCCGTGAGGTCGCGGGCGGGATCGTGTTGGGCGGCACGGTGGCGGTGTTGGGTGCGTCGACCAAAGCCGCTGGCGAGCTGGCGGAGGCGCAAGCCAAAACGAACGCCGTATTCGGGGAGTCGGTGGGGATCATCAATCAGTTTGCTGAGGGCGCGACCGAGGCGCTCGCCCTGTCGAAGCGTGAGGCGCTGGAGTCCGCATCCACCTTCGGGAACCTGTTTACCCAGATGGGCGTCGGGGCCGCCAAGTCGGCGCAGATGTCTAAGTCGATGATCACCCTTGCTGGTGACTTCGCGGCCTTCCACAACGCGAATCCGGTGGACGTGATCGAGGCGCAGACGGCTGCGTTCGGGGGCGAGTACGACGCCTTGCAGAAGTTTGTTCCGACGATCAACGCGGCGGCAGTGGAGCAGCAGGCGTTGGCCGAGACGGGCAAGTCGTCGGCCCGTGAGCTGACCGCCCAGGAGAAGGCGCTGGCGACCTATTCGCTGATGCTGGCCGGCGCGGGTAAGGCGTCGGGGGCGGCGGCTCGGGAGGCTGACGGGTTGGCGATGTCGTCCAAGCGGGCGAAGGCCGAGCTAGAGAACAGTGCGGCTTCCATTGGCACGTCGCTGGTGCCTGCTGCCGCTACGGCCGCTAAGGGGATAGCGGGTCTGGCGAGTGCGTTTGGTGCGCTGCCTGCTCCGATGCAGACCGGGGTGGTCGGCATAGGGGGGCTGGTGGTGGGTCTCGGGTTGTTGGGGCCGAAGGTCGCTGAGGGTGTCGGCCTGTTGCGGTCTGGTGTTGGTGCTGTCCGTGCGTACGGGTCGGAGACGGCGACGACGGCGCAGAAGATGACGGGCGCTGGTGTCGCCGCTGGTGCGCTGGCTGGTGCGCTGGTGGCTGGTGCTGCTGCGTGGAATCAGTGGGGTGCTGCTGGCCGCGGTGCGGCGAATCAGTGGGCTGACCAGTTCGATCAGGCGAACGGTCGCACGGTTGCGGGCCTGCGCCAGACGGCCGCTGAGACCAGGGCGTGGGGTGATGCGATCAAGGAGGCTGGGGGGTCGTTCGCTGGCCTGCCTGACCCTGGCGACCTGTTCGACATCGACGCTGACCGCGAGACGGCCGAGGCGAAGAAGGCGGCTAAGGGTCGGGCCAAGGCGTACGAGGATGCCGCCGATCGGATAGAGGAGGCCGCTAAGCGGTCTGGTATGTCGGTGGCGGACGCTGAGAAGGCGCTGGCGGCGACTGGTGTCGACCCGACGATCATGTCGGTGGACAAGCTGACGGCCGCACTGGATGGCTACCAGTCCTCGGGAGCGGGGGCCGCTGAGGCTTCGGCTGCGTTGGCCCGTGACTTGGCGGCAGAGGAGGCAGCGGCTGACGCTGCACGGTCCGCCGTCGATGGTCTGCGGTCCGCTGAGGAGGGCGTGGAGTCTGCTCGGGCTGGGGTGGCTGACGCTCAGGATCGGGTGGCTGACGCTGAGCGTGGCGTGTCCGAGGCCCGTAAGGGCGTGGCTGACGCTGCCCGTGGTGTCGCTGACGCCGAGAAAGGTCTGGCTGACGCCAGGCAGGGGGCGGTAGAGGCCGCTGAGGACCTAGCGGACGCACAGCGTGATCTTCAGTTTGGGACCAAGGAGCTGGGGGCCGCCCACAAGGGAGTCGTTGACGCTGAGAAGGATCTGGCGTCGGCGCAGCGCGACAGCAAGGCCGCTCAGGAGGGATTTGACCGAGGCGCGTGAGCGTGCCGCTGAGGTCCTGGAGGATCTGGCGGTCTCGGCTAAGGGTGCGGTCCTCGATGAGCGCGAGGCGATCCTCGACCTCAAGGACGCCCGTGAGGCTCTGGCCGCGGGTCCTGACATTGACGAGGCAAAGCCTGGTGAGTCCGCCGATGCTGTGGCCGAGCGGGAGCGGCGCAACGCTGAGGCCCGCAAGGAATGGGCTGAGGATCGCGAGCGTCTCCAGATCCGGGTGGAGCGGGCTGAGATGCGCTGGCCGAGGCCCAGGAGCGCAACGGTGAGGCGGCCGACGAGCTGGCTGGAGGCTCAGGCCCGCGGGATTGAGCAGTCCGAGGAGGTCACCGCGGCGAAGGATGCGATCGCCGCGGCTGCTGATGCTGAGCGCACGGCAGAGGAGGCGCTAGCGGAGGCGAAGGCCCGTGTGGTCGAGGTCCAGGAGGCCCTAGCCCAGCGGGTCGTGGATGCTCAGGCCCGTGTGGTCGAGGCAAACGACCGGGTGACAGAGGCCGCTGGCCGGGTCCGTGACGCCCAAGATCAGGTGGCGGCCGCTCAGCAGCGCGTCGTGGATCAGCAGGCGGCGGTGGTCGAGTCGAGGGCGGCGGTCGAGGTGCTGAGCGCAAGGTCACCGATGCACTTGTGGCGCAGGCGATAGCGCAGGCCGAGCTGGACACTGCGCTGGCAAACTCGAAGGGCGCTCTAGATGGCCAGATCGTCAAGCTCCTGGAACTGGCGGGGCAGATGGAGCCGGGGTCGCCGGTGCGCCAGCGACTCTTGGAGATGGCCGAGCAGCTCAACTCTCTGACGGCCCGCCCGTGGACGATCGAGCTTCAGACCCGCCTCCAGGCGGTGGACGCGATCAACCGGGCGATGGAGATCGCCTTGTCTGGGACTGATGAGGCGAACCGTGGTGGTCGTGCGATCGGTGGCCGTGTCGGAGCGGGCCGGGTGTATCCGGTGGGCGAGAACGGCCCGGAGATTCTGCGGCTAGATCCTGGCGAGTCGGGTCGTGTGTTCACGCCTGAGCAGTGGGCGGTGGATCAGCGCAAGCAGGCGGCGTTCAACGAGCGTGACCGTCGCGGCCAAGCGAAGTCGGCGGCCGGTCCTCGTGTGCTGAACGTGACGGTGAACGAGGCGGCTACCCCGTGGCAGACCGTCGATCTGATCGGGTCCGAGTTTGATCGGCTGATGAAGGTGGGGGTGGTGCACTAATGCCGTCTCCGTTGTCGGGTGTGTACCAGTTCGGGGTGGGGTCGTTGGTGTGCGGGGATGGCACCGCTAACCCTGAGGTGTCGTTGGTGAAGGTCAATGGGCTTGGCCCGTCTGTGTCGTCTCAGACGGCCCAACGCTCGATGAGCGGTGGTGTGGCTGTGGGTCGTGATGTTGCGGCCCCGCTCGACATCAGCCTGGATGTCGAGATCTGGACACCTGGCGATGACGCGGCCGCTGGCGCGTGGTGGGTGGCGTTGGCTGCCCAGTTCGATGCGATGGCTACAGGCCTCGGGTCGTTGTGGTTGTGGCTGCCGGGGATTGGCCACCGCGAGATCGTGGGCCGTCCGATGGGCACGTCCGATGACGGGCTGTCGTCGTTGCCTTACGGCTACGTGGAGATGTCGCTCCGCTGGTTGGGGACGACGGGCGAGATGACGGTGGTGGTCTGATGGCGCTGGTCGTGTCGTGGTACCGGTCCGGGCTGGAGACGCTCACCCCGTCGGGGTGGGATGCCCGCGTCGATGACAAGGTGCTCGCCATCGAGCACGGGATGGGCTGGTCGTTCGACGCCACCGACACGACCTTGACCGACCTGGCCCTTGGTGGCTGCGAGCTTGTCGCCACCGGGTACAGCCGTGCGTCGCTGGTGACGGGTGCCCCGGTGTTCTCGTCGGGCCGCTGGACCCTGCCGCTGTCGGCTGTCGTGTGGGCGTCGTGTGGCACCGCCGAGCAGGTCGCGGCGTTCGTCGGGTTCGAGGCCGGTGTCGATGACGCCACGTCCGTACCGCTGTGGGTGCTGCGTGACTCTGGTGGTGCGTCGATCGTGACCTTGGACGGCACCGACCTGACCCTGTCGATGGATCTCGGTGTGACATGACGATCACTGTCACCGCCCCAGCGGGGAACATCGTCCACGGCACCCGTGGCGCGGTCTCCACCGAGATGGCATCGGCGGACCTGGAGGTGTGGATCACCTACGCGGGGTCGTCGGGTCGTGTCGCCCAGATCCCGTCGGACCAGATCGTGTCGTGCACCTGGTCGGAGAAGATGGACGCGATCGGGTCGTC
This sequence comes from Microthrixaceae bacterium, assembly GCA_016702505.1. NCBI lineage: Bacteria > Bacillati > Actinomycetota > Acidimicrobiia > Acidimicrobiales > Microthrixaceae > Microthrixaceae bacterium. The sequence continues at coordinate 1,981 of JADJDU010000028.1, read as the reverse complement.
ATCCGCGACCGTCGTCATCGACCATCACGCCACCTACCCCGATGATTCGTTCGTCGCCGATGACCTGTTGCGGGTCGAGCGTGAGATCCAGATCTCCTACGCCGGGCGGGTGATGCATTGGGGTCCGATCGTGTCGGTGTCGCGTGCGATCGCTGGCCCGACGATCACTATCGAGGTCGCGGGTCCCGAGTACTGGCTAGACGCGCGGCTGATCGACGGCGATGAGACGGTGTGGGGTCGTGAGCAGATCCGTGGTACCCGCGAGTGGTCACCGTTCCTCGACGTGACGTCGACGGCGTTCACGGCCGGGGCCAATTCTCCTACCGGACATCCGATTGGCGGTTCACCGCCGAGGTGTGGATCAAGCCCGGTGTCCCTGACGGTGACGTGATCCTCTCGCCGCTGGCGTCCTGGCCGGTGACCCTCAACAAGGGTCGGATGGTGTTCGCCGGTGACCTGGCGTGGCCGGTGGGTGACGGCTGTGATCCACACGACGTTCACGTCCGCTCAGGGCGCGGGCGGCATCCCGCGCTCGTGGTTCATGTCTGTCGGGGGGGAGGGCGGCGCAGCCGAGGATGTGGTGGTGCGGAAGGTGTCCGCGCAGATTTCGCCCACCTCTGTTGGCATGGATGAGACCGAGACCGAGGTCGAGGAGATCCCGGTTCGTGACATGTGGATGGAGGCGTTCGCCCGTGTCTCTGACCTTGGTGTGTCGGCGTGGATCGACGGCAGCATCGACGGGGTAATGGAAGCATCGTGGCGTCGTCCCGATGTGCAGGTCATCGAGGTGGCCCGCATGGTGGTCGAGTCCGGATACGGCGAATGCGACTTCGCGCTGACCGGGGCGGTGCGGGTCGGGCGCTGCTGGGTGACCCGCGAGTTCGCCCATGACCCCGGCGGCCTGACACTCACCGCTGAGGGCACGAATCCGCCTGTGGTGCCGGGGGACATGGACCTCGGGCCTCACTCACCCGGTAACGGAGTGGGTGGTCGCCAACGACGAGGGCTTCACGGAGCCCTACCACGATGTGACGTTGTTCGGTGGGCTGGTCCTCCAGTCCTACTCCGCCGCCCCCACCGGCACGTCGGCGGATGACCTCGAGAACCGGGCGATCTACGCGGCGGCTCAGGCGTCGTCGTCGCTGTCGGAGTCGCTGTCGGCTCAGGTCCGTATGGATCTGGTGGCGACGTTGTGGGTTGGGGATCGGGTGCGGGTCGAGGTCGATGACGGCCCGTCTCAGATCGCGGCGACGTGGCGGGTCGCCGGCAAGACCGTCGATCCTGCGGCCGCGGCGTTCAGAATCGAGCTATCCCCGTGGATGGGGGCGTGATGGCCGGGTCGATCGTCTCTGAGATCGCCGAGGTGAAGCGCCGTGTCCTCACGTTGGAGCGTCGGCTGCGGGACCTGCGGCTCGTCAGCACCTGCACCAGTTGCTCGACGTGGATATCACCGCGACGGGGCCGGGGAGGTAGAGGACAACGATGTCCTCACCTATGAAGCGACCGCTAAGAGGTGGGTGGCTGCGGTTGGTGGCACGGGTGGGGGGTATTCGACGGCGTGCATCCAGGATACGTCGCCGTCCTCGGAGTAGTGGGCGTTGGCGTCGTCACCGGGGCTGCTGATGACCGACAACGGATCCGGACGGTTTGGTGGTTTCGGCTGCTGGGATCTATTCGGTGGAGGTGACCGCCGATTCGTCGACGTGTTCGATTTGCGGGTCAGTGGGCCTAACTGGCAGTGGGATGGTGAGGACCCTCCGGCGTGCCGTTATCAGTCGTCGTGGATCTATGAGCAGTCCGCCGACGGGGCGAGTAGGCGTGGTGGGTCCGGTGCGATCCAGATGGCGCTCCAGCGGGAAGCGCAGGGATCACGGTGCAGATCGTCGACGCTGCCGACACCGTCTACTGGTCGTTGTCGGCGCACCTGGTCTGTGCTCAGCTGGCGTGGTGCCCGGTGACTGCGATGTCTGACCGTGCATCC
>JADJDU010000027.1 GCA_016702505.1 Microthrixaceae bacterium | reverse complement strand
TGAAATGGGCATCCAAGACAACTTCTGGCCGATCGGAGGAGGCGGTGGCCTGGGGCACCAAGGCCACCACTTCCCGACCCGCGGCATCGAAAACCAGACCGATGACGCCACCCCGAACGTCGAGTTTCTTCAGTCCAGGGGGATGCGCCCGGCGACGGTGGCGACCCCGACGGGCCGCTCCGTGGCTGTGCCTCGTGGTGGTCAGCATGTACTGACGCTGGACCTGATGGCCAAGTCTCTCGGCCTGGTGCTGGCGTCGGTGGCGTCGACTGTGGCGACCACCACGCCGGGTGGCGACTCTGACCCGGCTGCATACGTTCCCGCCGACCACGACCGGTCCGCGAAGTCGTTCACGATCCATGCTGGCCGCGCTGATGTGGGGCGCGCACGGTGATATCATCACGACTACCTCGGGTGCATGGCCGAGTCGCTGAACCTCGCCCTGACGGCGAAGGGCCTGCCGGTCCTCAAGTCGACGTTCGCCTACAAGACGCTCGACACTGCGGCGGCGTCGGTCACCCCGGTCTTACCCCACTTCGTCGCATGTCTACCGTGACATCGACTGTGTGGTGTCGCTTGCTGGCAACTCTGAGTGCCTGCGCTCCGCTGACTTCACGATCCCGACCGGGCTCGACATGGAGCGTTGGCGGATCTGCGCGGGCGGCCGCGAAGCCGGTGCTGAATACCCGTGTGGAGCCGACTGGCACGCTGTCGCTGGATTACGACTCCGATTCGTGGCAGGACGCGTGGCTGGCCGGGACCGAGCTCGAAGATCTGATCATCACCTTCACCGGTCCCGAGATCGAGACTGGGTTCGACTTCTTGTTTCGGGCGACGTTCCCGCTGATCCAGCTCACCGGGTCTAGCCCGAAGGTCGGTCTGGACACCACACCCGAACAGCCTCTGCCGTTCCGGGTGCTGGACAACGGCACCGATCCGGCGTGGACGTTGGAGTACCAGACCACCGACACGGCGTACTGATGGCGCTGGTCTCTGCCGAGGTCGATGGCCTCGATGAGTTGATCGCTGGCCTCAAGGCGTCGTCTCAGGGGCTGGCCCGCGAGCAGCGCAAGGCGAACAAGAAGGTTGCTGAGGAGGTGTCGGAGTGGGCGCGGTCTGCTGCCCGCTCTGGCACCCGTCAGCAGGTCCTGGCTGCGGGTGCGATCAAGGCCCCGTGGCACTCAGTCGACGGCCCGTCTGGCGATCTCTGGTGGCCCTGGTTATGCCAAGGCTGCGTTCTGGGGCATGTCTCGCCGGACCGGTTGGTATGCGGCTGAGCGGTACCGTGACTCTCCCGCACGGCAGGCCCCGCCGTGGGTGGGGAACTCGTGGACGGCTGGTGTGGCCGGTCAGGGCCGCATGCGATCAACGATGCGATCGCTGCCCATGTCGATGAGGTCGAGGCCCTGTATGCGGCCGGTTACGAGTCCGCTCTGAAGGCGGCTTTCCCTGGGGGGTTCGAGTGAGTCAGATCACGGTTACGGTCGACGGGTCCGAGCAGGTCGTGGACCTGGCGAAGGTCACGGGGCTGGATGCGATGCAGTTCCGCATGGAGACGGGGCAGGACCTCGATCTTGCGGTGTTGGGGATCTTGGAGCGGGGCGAGGCGGTGCTACTCGCTGATCTGGCGGTGGTCCATTGGTTGTGGGTCCGTCAGTCGGTGGATGCGTTGGCGTCGTTCGCTTTGGTGGCGTCGTCGCTGACGCTGTTCCCTGCCGTGCAGCCTGAGGCCGTGGAGGTCTGAGGGGGTGGCGGGGCGCTCTCACGATCGACATTACGACGAGGGACCAGCAGACGCTGGCCGCTCTCAAGCGCGTCCAGAAGGAGTTGTCGGCTGTCGACAAGGCGGTGGACAAGACCGCCAAGGAGAGCGACAAGCTCGGTAAGTCGGCCGATGATTACGCGGCGAAACTGAGTAACGCCCGTGAGGTCGCGGGCGGGATCGTGTTGGGCGGCACGGTGGCGGTGTTGGGTGCGTCGACCAAAGCCGCTGGCGAGCTGGCGGAGGCGCAAGCCAAAACGAACGCCGTATTCGGGGAGTCGGTGGGGATCATCAATCAGTTTGCTGAGGGCGCGACCGAGGCGCTCGCCCTGTCGAAGCGTGAGGCGCTGGAGTCCGCATCCACCTTCGGGAACCTGTTTACCCAGATGGGCGTCGGGGCCGCCAAGTCGGCGCAGATGTCTAAGTCGATGATCACCCCTTGCTGGTGACTTGCGGCCTTCCACAACGCGAATCCGGTGGACGTGATCGAGGCGCAGACGGCTGCGTTCGGGGGCGAGTACGACGCCTTGCAGAAGTTTGTTCCGACGATCAACGCGGCGGCAGTGGAGCAGCAGGCGTTGGCCGAGACGGGCAAGTCGTCGGCCCGTGAGCTGACCGCCCAGGAGAAGGCGCTGGCGACCTATTCGCTGATGCTGGCCGGCGCGGGTAAGGCGTCGGGGGCGGCGGCTCGGGGAGGCTGACGGGTTGGCGATGTCGTCCAAGCGGGCGAAGGCCGAGCTAGAGAACAGTGCGGCTTCCATTGGCACGTCGCTGGTGCCTGCTGCCGCTACGGCCGCTAAGGGGATAGCGGGTCTGGCGAGTGCGTTTGGTGCGCTGCCTGCTCCGATGCAGACCGGGGTGGTCGGCATAGGGGGGCTGGTGGTGGGTCTCGGGTTGTTGGGGCCGAAGGTCGCTGAGGGTGTCGGCCTGTTGCGGTCTGGTGTTGGTGCTGTCCGTGCGTACGGGTCGGAGACGGCGACGACGGCGCAGAAGATGACGGGCGCTGGTGTCGCCGCTGGTGCGCTGGCTGGTGCGCTGGTGGCTGGTGCTGCTGCGTGGAATCAGTGGGGTGCTGCTGGCCGCGGTGCGGCGAATCAGTGGGCTGACCAGTTCGATCAGGCGAACGGTCGCACGGTTGCGGGCCTGCGCCAGACGGCCGCTGAGACCAGGGCGTGGGGTGATGCGATCAAGGAGGCTGGGGGTCGTTCGCTGGCCTGCCTGACCCTGGCGACCTGTTCGACATCGACGCTGACCGCGACGGCCGAGGCGAAGAAGGCGGCTAAGGGTCGGGCCAAGGCGTACGAGGATGCCGCCGATCGGATAGAGGAGGCCGCTAAGCGGTCTGGTATGTCGGTGGCGGACGCTGAGAAGGCGCTGGCGGCGACTGGTGTCGACCCGACGATCATGTCGGTGGACAAGCTGACGGCCGCACTGGATGGCTACCAGTCCTCGGGAGCGGGGGCCGCTGAGGCTTCGGCTGCGTTGGCCCGTGACTTGGCGGCAGAGGAGGCAGCGGCTGACGCTGCACGGTCCGCCGTCGATGGTCTGCGGTCCGCTGAGGAGGGCGTGGAGTCTGCTCGGGCTGGGGTGGCTGACGCTCAGGATCGGGTGGCTGACGCTGAGCGTGGCGTGTCCGAGGCCCGTAAGGGCGTGGCTGACGCTGCCCGTGGTGTCGCTGACGCCGAGAAAGGTCTGGCTGACGCCAGGCAGGGGGCGGTAGAGGCCGCTGAGGACCTAGCGGACGCACAGCGTGATCTTCAGTTTGGGACCAAGGAGCTGGGGGCCGCCCACAAGGGAGTCGTTGACGCTGAGAAGGATCTGGCGTCGGCGCAGCGCGACAGCAAGGCCGCTCAGGAGGATTTGACCGAGGCGTGAGCGTGCCGCTGAGGTCCTGGAGGATCTGGCGGTCTCGGCTAAGGGTGCGGTCCTCGATGAGCGCGAGGCGATCCTCGACCTCAAGGACGCCCGTGAGGCTCTGGCCGCGGGTCCTGACATTGACGAGGCAAAGCCTGGTGAGTCCGCCGATGCTGTGGCCGAGCGGGAGCGGCGCAACGCTGAGGCCCGCAAGGAATGGGCTGAGGATCGCGAGCGTCTCCAGATCCGGGTGGAGCGGGCTGAGATGCGCCTGGCCGAGGCCCAGGAGCGCAACGGTGAGGCGGCCGACGAGCTGGCTGAGGCTCAGGCCCGCGGGATTGAGCAGTCCGAGGAGGTCACCGCGGCGAAGGATGCGATCGCCGCGGCTGCTGATGCTGAGCGCACGGCAGAGGAGGCGCTAGCGGAGGCGAAGGCCCGTGTGGTCGAGGTCCAGGAGGCCCTAGCCCAGCGGGTCGTGGATGCTCAGGCCCGTGTGGTCGAGGCAAACGACCGGGTGACAGAGGCCGCTGGCCGAGTGCGTGACGCCCAAGATCAGGTGGCGGCCGCTCAGCAGCGCGTCGTGGATCAGCAAGCGGCGGTGGTCGAGTCGAGGGCCGCGGTCGAGGGTGCTGAGCGCAAGGTCACCGATGCACTTGTGGCGCAGGCGATAGCGCAGGCCGAGCTGGACACTGCGCTGGCAAACTCGAAGGGCGCTCTAGATGGCCAGATCGTCAAGCTCCTGGAACTGGCGGGGCAGATGGAGCCGGGGTCGCCGGTGCGCCAGCGACTCTTGGAGATGGCCGAGCAGCTCAACTCTCTGACGGCCCGCCCGTGGACGATCGAGCTTCAGACCCGCCTCCAGGCGGTGGACGCGATCAACCGGGCGATGGAGATCGCCTTGTCTGGGACTGATGAGGCGAACCGTGGTGGTCGTGCGATCGGTGGCCGTGTCGGAGCGGGCCGGGTGTATCCGGTGGGTGAGAACGGCCCGGAGATTCTGCGGCTAGATCCTGGCGAGTCGGGTCGTGTGTTCACGCCTGAGCAGTGGGCGGTGGATCAGCGCAAGCAGGCGGCGTTCAACGAGCGTGACCGGCGGGGCCAAGCGAAGTTGGCGGCCGGACCGCGGACCCTGAACGTGACGGTGAATGAGGCGGCTACCCCGTGGGCGACCGTCGACCTGATCGGGTCCGAGTTTGATCGGCTGATGAAGGTGGGGGTGTCGCACTAATGCCGTCTCCGTTGTCGGGTGTGTACCAGTTCGGGGTGGGGTCGTTGGTGTGCGGGGATGGCACCGCTAACCCTGAGGTGTCGTTGGTGAAGGTCAATGGGCTTGGCCCGTCTGTGTCGTCTCAGACGGCGCAACGCTCGATGTCGGCGGGTGTGGCTGTGGGTCGTGATGTTGCTGCCCCGCTCGACATCAGCCTGGATATCGAGATCTGGACACCTGGCGATGACGCGGCCGCTGGCGCGTGGTGGGTGGCGTTGGCTGCCCAGTTCGATGCGATGGCTACAGGCCTCGGGTCGTTGTGGTTGTGGCTGCCGGGGATTGGCCACCGCGAGATCGTGGGGCGCCCGATGGGCACGTCCGATGACGGGCTGTCGTCGTTGCCTTACGGCTACGTGGAGATGTCGCTCCGCTGGTTGGGGACGACGGGCGAGATGACGGTGGTGGTCTGATGGCGCTGGTCGTGTCGTGGTACCGGTCCGGGCTGGAGACGCTCACCCCGTCGGGGTGGGATGCCCGCGTCGATGACAAGGTGCTCGCCATCGAGCACGGGATGGGCTGGTCGTTCGACGCCACCGACACGACCTTGACCGACCTGGCCCTTGGTGGCTGCGAGCTGACGGCGGTCGGGTACAGCCGGGCGTCGTTGGTGACAGGCACCCCGGTGTTCTCGTCGGGGCGGTGGACGTTGCCGTTGTCGGCTGTCGTGTGGGCGTCGTGTGGCACCGCCGAGCAGGTCGCGGCGTTCGTCGGGTTCGAGGCCGGTGTCGATGACGCCACGTCGGTACCGCTGTGGGTGCTGTATGACTCGGGCGGCGCTGCGATCGTGACTCTCGACGGCACCGACCTAACCCTGTCGATGGATCTCGGTGTGACATGACCGTTACGGTCACCGCCCCAGCGGGCAACATCACCCACGGCACCCGTGGCGCGGTCTCCACCGAGATGGCATCGGCGGACCTGGAGGTGTGGATCACCTACGCGGGGTCGTCGGGTCGTGTCGCCCAGATCCCCGCTGAGCACATCGTGTCATGTGAGTGGTCCGAGCGGATGGACGCGATCGGGTCGTCGTCGGCGACGGTGGTCATCGACCATCACGCCACCTACCCCGATGATTCGTTCGTCGCCGATGACCTGTTGCGGGTCGAGCGTGAGATCCAGATCTCCTACGCCGGGCGGGTGATGCATTGGGGGCCGATCGTGTCGGTGTCCCGGTCGATCGCCGGGCCGACGCTGACCGTCGAGGTCGCCGGCCCTGAGTACTGGCTGGATGCCCGTCTGATCGACGGTGATGAGACGGTGTGGGGGCGTGAGCAGATCCGTGGTACCCGCGAGTGGTCACCGTTCCTCGACGTGACGTCGACGGCGTTCACGGCCGGGGGCCAATTCTCCTACCGGACATCCGATTGGCGGTTCACCGCCGAGGTGTGGATCAAGGCTGGGGTGCCCGACGGTGACGTGATCCTCTCCGCTCTGGCGTCCCCGTCCGCTGCTGACCCACAACAAGGGTCGATGGTGTTCGCCGGGGACCTGGCGCGTGGCCGGTGGGTGACGGCGGTGATCCACACGACGTTCACTTCCGCGTACGGGGCTGGTGGTGCGCCTAGGTCGTGGTTCATGTCTGTCGGGGGGGAGGGCGGCGCAGCCGAGGACGTGGTGGTCCGCAAGGTGTCCGCCCAGATCTCGCCCACCTCTGTCGGCATGGATGACACCGAGGTCGAGGTCGAAGAGATCCCGGTCCGTGACATGTGGATGGAAGCGTTCGCCCGTGTCGCCGACCTTGGTGTGTCGGCGTGGATCGACGGCAGCATCGACGGGGTAATGGAGGCATCGTGGCGTCGTCCCGATGTGCAGGTCATCGAGGTGGCCCGCATGGTGGTCGAGTCCGGGTACGGTGAATGCGACTTCGCTCTGACCGAGACGGTGCGGGTGGGGCGCTGCTGGGTGACCCGCGGGTTCGCCCATGACCCCGGCGACCTGACACTGACCGCTGAGGGCACGAATCCGCCTGTGGTGTCGTGGGGACATGGACCTCGGGCCTCACTCACCCGGTAACGGAGTGGGTGGTCGCCAACGACGAGGGCTTCACGGGCTCCTACCACGATGTGACGTTGTTCGGTGGGCTGGTGCTCCAGTCCTACAGCGCGGCCCCAACAGGCACCAGCGCGGACGATCTCGAGAACCGGGCGATCTACGCGGCGGCGCAGGCGTCGTCGTCGCTGTCGGAATCGTTGTCGGCACGGGTCCGTATGGACCTGGTGGCGACGCTGTGGGTTGGGGACCGGGTGCGCGTCGAGATCGACGACGGCCCGTCTCAGATCGCCGCCACATGGCGGGTCGTGTCCAAGACCGTTGATCCTGCGGCCGCGGCGTTCAGTATCGAGCTATCCCCGTGGATGGGGGCGTGATGGCCGGGTCGATCGTCTCTGAGATCGCCGAGGTGAAGCGCCGTGTCCTCACGTTGGAGCGCAGGCTGCGAGATCTGCGGATCGTGAAGTACTTGCACCAGCTCCTAGATGTCGACATCACCTACGACGGGCCAGGCGAGGTCGAGGACAACGATGTCCTCACCTATGACGCTACGGCTAAGAGGTGGGTGGCTGCGGCTGTCGACGGTGGCGGGGTGTACTCGTCTGCGTCGATCACCGGGCTGTGGGACGGGACCACGGTCTCTGGTGAGGCGACCGAGTGGAATGTTGCGACGGCAGGGCTGGAGCTGGTCGTCGTGTCAGGTGGCTCCACTCTGATCCGCGGGCTAAGGCCGGACACCGGTACCGGCCTGTGGGAAGTGATCGCGAATGTGCAGGTCACTAGCGGCACCGGCACACCGCGTGTGGAGATCCAGCAGGCGTCGACATCGGCGGGGTGGGACATCGACGGCGAGATGGTGTGTCGGCCGTTGCTGTCCGCGCACGACGACGCCACCGACGGCGGATCTGTGTCGCTGATCGTCCCGATCGGCGCTGTCGATGCCCCTTGGGTGGAGATCGACATCGACATGGGTGGCGCTACCGAGGTCCGTTACCGGCTCCAGGCGCATTGGGTGGCCCCGCTCGCTGTCGTGGACGGGGTGTGTGGTGGCTGACGTGCATCCCGACCGGGGATGCCAGAACGTGAGAGGACAGGGGTATGACGTGTGCTGGTGCTAGTTCGACGGTGACCCGCACCCGCGGGGACGACTGGACGGTGGTGGGGACGCTCGGCGGGTCCGGTGACATCACCGGTGTCACGGTCACGTCCCAGATCCGCACTCATGTCGAGTCTTCGACGGTGGTGGCGTCCTGGACGGCGACGGTCACGGACGGTCCGGGGCGTGAGGTGACGCTCACGTTGTCGGACACGTTGACCGCTGCGATCACCCCTGGCCGGTACGTCTATGACGTGCAGGTCGTGGCGGGCGGCGTGACCACCACCTATGGCGCTGGTGCGGTGCTGATTGTCCAAGGGGATGTGACCCGATGACCGACGTGACCTGGAACCCTGCGGGCGACGATGACACGTCGTTTGGCCCTCTGACCGCCCACAACGTGCTGGGCGGCCGCACCGCTGCCGACGCACACCCCGCGGCCGCTGTCTCCTACGACAACGACGTGTCCGGCCTGACGGGCGACACGGTGCAGGAGGCGATTGACGAGCTCGCCACCTCTGGTGGTGCGGTTGCGTCGGTGAACGGTGAGACCGGTGTTGTGGTGCTCGACGCCGGTGACGTGGGCGCGGTGCCGACGGCTCGAACGATCACCGCCGGGACCGGGCTGACTGGCGGCGGTGACCTGTCGGCGGATCGGACGCTGACCGTCACCTACGGCACCACGGCGGGCACGGCGGCTGCGGGTGACGACGCCCGGCTCTCTGACGCTCGCACCCCGACGGCGCACGAAGCCTCCCATCATCACGACGGTTCTGATCCACTCGATGCTGGTGATGTGGGCGCTGTGCCCGTCGAATCGGTGGGCCTGCTGCCCGGTGAGACGAACCGTGGCACGTGGGATGTCGCCGCCACCTACGCCGTGGGCGATGTCGTGTTCGAGACGGGCTCGGACCTGTACGTCGCTACGGCCCCGTCGACCGGTGCCCAGCCGTCGCTCACCCCCGGCTCGTGGGATGTGCTGGACCCGACGGGGCGGCACGTCCGCCTCGGCCCCGGCTCGTCGGCCACAGGCGACGGGTCCACCGCGATCGGCACCATATCGTCGGCCACAGGCGACGCGTCCACCGCGATCGGCACCATATCGTCGGCCACAAGCATCGGGTCCACCGCGATCGGCCTCATGACGTCGGCCACAGGCGTCGGGTCCACCGCGATCGGCTACGGCTCGTCGGCCACAGGCGACGGGTCCACCGCGATCGGCCTCATGACGTCGGCCACAGGCGACGGCGACATCAACATTGGCGACGTGTTCAGGGGTCGCGTCGACGACCCGCTCGGCGCACGCACCCCCGACGCTGCGTCCATCACCACTGGGTTCGTCGACCTCCCCGAAACCGCTGCCGTCACCAACCCCGCTGCCGACCACCAGCGGCTCGTGGCCCGTACCGACGGCCTCTACGTCCGCGACGAGACCGGCGCCGAGGTCGGGCCGTTGGGGGCTGGTGGTGCAGTTGAGCCGGGAATGGTGCCGCCAGTTTCGCCGTCCGCCTACGACCAAGAGTATTGGGACATGGCCGACGGGTCCCCCGTGGTGGGGACGTGGCACAACCAAGGAACGTCCACCGCAGCGATCAGCGACGGTCGCCTCCTGATGACATGCCAGGCTGCAGCGTCCGGGTACAACCAGCGGGCGCTGCTCACCACGCTGCCCAGTTTCACGTCCGTGTCCACTCGGATCACCGTGGGCGGCGAACTCACCAATCACTCCAACGCTGGGTTGGTGCTGTACAACAGCGGCACTGGACGCCTCCTGCAATGGCTGGTACACATCCACGGCCCAGGCAAGGACCTGGAGCTGCACAGGGCCAACTCGTTCACGTCGTTCGATTCAGCAACGACGACCACGGGCGTGTCGGTGGGTGTGGGGCACGTGTACCTCAAGATCACTAATGACGGCGTGAATCTGCGCCGCTGGGTCAGCGATGACGGTGACCTATGGATCATGGTTGGATCGGTGACGTTGGCGTCGTGGATCGGCAGCGTGACCGGGGCTGGCGTCGTGGTCGGGCAGGAACACGCAGGGATCGCCGTCACCGCATCGTTCGACTTCCTGAGATTCACATGACCACGGATTGATTGGCACCATGGACCACGACGGCACCATCAAACGTCTACGCCAACGGCTCGACGCAAACCGGGACTACCTCGCCCTCGCCACCCCGACCGCCGCACAACAGCGGGCGCAGGTCGCACGGCTCACCCGCGAAACCAACGCCCTCATCCGACTGGTGCTCGACCTGCTCGACACCGACGACACAGGAGACTGACCATGCTATTCACTCGCTCAGCCATCGTCCGTGCCGTGCGCACCGCCGCCCAGACCGCCATCGGTGCCATCGGTGCCGCCACCCTCGTCGCCCAGGTCGATTGGCCGCTCGTCGCGTCCACCGTCGTGCTCGCCACGATCCTCAGCCTGCTCACCTCGCTGACCGGGCTACCCGAGGACGCGGAGCGGTGACCACCTGGCTCGACGGGTGGAATCGCATCGAGGGCAACGACTCCGGGTCGTGGGCCAGCGGACCAACCCGCCCCAAACTGCTGCTGCACACCACCGAAGGAAGCTCCATCGCTGGTGCCGTAGGTGCGTACAAGGCCAACAACTCGTGGCCTCACGTCACCGTTGACCCGATCCGCAAGACCAGAGTGCAGCACGTCCCGCTCACCAAACCGGCACGGGCGCTGCGCAACTCCGCCGTGCCGGGCGAAACGAACCGGGCACCGACCGTCATCCAGGTCGAGATCGTCGGCCGGGCCGCAGAATCACACGACTGGTCCGAGGCTGCGCTCGTCTGGCTCGGCCGCGAGGTCGTTGGCCCGCTGTGCACTGCCGCCTCAATCCCGCTAGTGGCCCCGAGGGAGTTCCTCGGCACCAAGGCCGGGCACACACTCGCCAGCGTCACCGCCAAGCAGCGTCTCACCGCCGCCCAATGGCGCGACCTGTCCGGCATCCTCGGCCACCAGCACGCCCCAGAGAACACGCACTGGGACCCTGGCGCGCTCAACATCGGGCGCATCATCCAGGCCGCCAAAGGCTACGGCCCGCTCTACCCCAGCACCCCCACCGGACCATCCACCGAGGACACTGACATGACCGACGCTGACCGCAAGATGCTCGCCGACGCCCTCGCCGAAGCCCGCGCCGCTGGCCTCCGTGCCGCCCACTGCGAGCAGCTCCTCGCCGAGCAGGCCGAGCAGCTCAAACAGTTCTACGGCTCGCTCCGGGGTTGGCTGGTGGCCATCGCAGAGAAGGTGGGTGCCTCCCGAGACGACGCCATCCGCAACGACCCCCACGCACAACGGTGACCGCCGACGTGGCCCCGTGGCTCATCACCCTGAGGGACTCAGCGATAGCGGTCGGTGCTGTTGCCGGTGCGCTCGTCACCATCGCAGCCGCGGCGAAACTCCCGCTCATCTCTAGGCCGATCCGCTGGCTGTGGGCGCACCTCGTCGCCCGACCGCTCGCCACCTGGATAGACACCATCCTCGACCCGCACACCGCACCACTCCACGACCGACTAGAGCGCGTCGAACACGAGGTGCGCACCAACGACGGCTCATCGCTCCGTGATGTCGCGGACCGCACCGAGGTCGCCATGGCACGACTCGGCAACCAGATTGCCATCGTGTCGGCCGGACTAGACGTGATCCGCACCGAATGCACCGCTATCCGCTCCGTCGACGCGTCGATCGCTGGCCGGGTGGACGACATCGCCCGACACACCGACACGGCCCGCCGCGGCCCAGACATCGCCCCGGCATGACGCCAGGCAGGGTGCTCGCTGAGCTGATCGCCCTCGACTGGGGATCGTGGGGCAAAGGCGCGACCGTCCCCGAGCTGGTGTCGGCACTGGCCATCGACGGACCCCGGCCTGCCTGCTCCGAGGTGCTCGAGGCGCTCATCTCCCCGAGGTCATCGACCGCTGGCAGGTCCCAGACACCGATTGGCGGCGCAACGACTGGCCAGTGATCGTCCCCATGATCTGACCGGGTTCCCGCCTCCCGGTCAGACGCAAAGGCCCCCGTGCTCCCCCATCAGGGGTTGAGCGCGGGGGCCTTTTGTCGCGCCAGGGGGTCAGAGTCGCCCGGTCCGCATCGCCCACGCCGCGACCCTCGGCCACGACCAGGCAGGGCCACCCGAGACCGTCCAGTCCGGCTCAGGGAGCACACCCCGCGTCCGCCAGTTGCGCGCCGTCTGGGCCTCCACCCTGAGCAGCGCCGCTATCTCCGCGACCCCCACCGCCACCGCCTGTGCCCGCGGATCCTCGTCCATCGGGCGCCCATCAGGCCCGACCACACACCGGGCCAGATACGCCTTCGACTGGCCGGGCGCGCCCGGAGCTCGTCCAGCTCATCGGCCCAAGCCTCCCAGGCGTCGACCGCGGACCGATGCACACTCAGCGTCCCGTCGGGCTCACCGCCATGGCCTGTAGCGCAGTACCGCCATTCCGCCGGCCCGGTCGCTCCGGCCATCATCGCTCGACCTCCGTGATGGCCAGGTCAGCGGCGTAGAAGGTGAGATCGGAGGCCCCGAGGGCATTGGCTGCCAGGTCCGCCATTGCCTGGCCGTACCGGTCGATCCGTGCTTGGTCGGTGCAGGTGGGCACCTCGACCGTCCACGCCTTCCGGCCCCGGTCGAAGGTGGCGGTGCCGCCGTTGAGGCCGATCCGCTTGATCAGGGTGACGATGGCGGCAAAGTCCTTGTCTCGGCTGGTCGAGATCTTCACGGTGTAGGTGGTGGTGGTGGTGGGGTTGCTGGTGTTTTCCATGTCCTGAGTATGCACCATACCTACCCCGACCGTCAACACCTAATACTCACAATGGGCCGAATGGCCTAGTCGTCGTCGGGCCGGTCATCCCCGTTCCCTGCCCCTCGGTCAGTGCGCCCCGGCGCTCCCCGGCCCTGCCACCGGGTCGAGCGCCGGGGCACCGTCGCGTCCGGCACCCTGTCACACCCCACCCGTACCATCCCCACGTGGCCCCCGCCCACTCCCCCGGGCGGGGGCCGCTGCGCGTCCCGGGCCAAGCCGCCTACCATCCCGCCATGCGTGTGGGGCGACATCGACCAGTGCACCGCCTGAGCCCGTCAAGCCGCCTGTCAAGGCGCTAGATAACGGAACCGTGGTTATGGGCGTTCGGTCACGCCGAGATCCGCCCCACCGCCGCCGCCACGTCCGAGGCACCGACCCAAGCGTACCCGGCCGTCGTCACCGGGGAGCGATGGCGCATCCCCTCCTGGGTGACCCGCAGATCAGTGGGCGATCTCTTCGGCGTCGAGCCGCAGCAGCGGCCGGTCGGGTAGCTGGCGGTGGAGTCGGAGGTCTGAGCCTCTCGCCCGTGGTGGCCCTGTTCGGTTTCGGCGGTTCGCATGCCGTAACCGTACGCCACGTCAAGAGATTTGACAACGGATTTCGGTTTAGGGGTTGACCCGCGCGATTTTGGCACGCATAGTGCCGACATGGCATCCACCCCCACCGCCCAACTGGCGGACCTGATCCTCGGGGACGCTGGGCCGCTGGAGGACTTCGTGAGGTCCCGCCGGGCCGAGGCCCGGGCGTGGCGACTGATCGCCCGGGATCTGTACGAGGCCACCGGCCAGCGCATCGACGTGACCTACGAGACCCTGCGGTCCTGGTACCCCGACGAGGCCGACGACCCGGCCGAGGCGACGGCGGTCGCATCGTGACCGCCCCCTACCAGCTGCTCCCGCCGCTCAACGAGACCGCCAAGGAGCTGGTGCGCCAGGCCCGGCTGCTCGACGCCTGCGAGGCCGAGGTCGACGCCCTCATCGAGGACCTGGAGACGGAGCGTGCCCGGCGCCGCAAGGCCGAGGCCCGCGCCAACCACCTGACCGGAGACGTGGTGCGGCTGAGACGCACCTGACCCGGCCCGGGATGCCGGGCGAGGACTGCGGCCGACCCCCTTGGGTCGCGGTCCTCGCCGGGTGGCCCGGGCCAAGGGCGATGACCCCCGGTAGCGCCGGGGGCGGGGCCCGTCAACCCCTCTGGACCGCCCGCTCGATCGCATCGAGCCCGGGCCACCCGACCCACACAAACAAGCGGCCCACCCCACGACCTCACAAGCCGGGGTGGGCCACCTAACCACCTAGGAGCATAGATGCCCCCATCAACGACCATCCGTGTCGATCTGATGCCAGGCGATCCGCCTCCCGTCATCACCGTCGGGCCTCGCACCAGTCACGGCACCATCACCCTGACACTCGACCTGCCTGGCGCTGCAATCGAGCTGGTGTGCTACGACGGCGATGGCCTCGTGGAGATCCTCGCTGAGGCCCACGACCAGGCCGCTGCTCGTGTCGCTGGGTTGCCCGCATGACCGCGGCCATCACGTCCCCGATCAGGCCCGCCGACCAGGCCCGAGGCCTCCACTGGCTGGCCCGCTGCCGTGAGTCCCTGCACCAGCACCGAGGCATCGACCGGCACGACCAGACCATGAGCGCCCTCGGTCGGGCCAGCACCAAGGCGGTGAGCCGATGACCGAGCTACCCGTCCTCGAGCGCCGCCAGCACGGCCGCAACCACAGCTACCGACTCAACGGCGACAAGCTCCCCGGCGTCACCACGATCATCAGCGACGGACTCCCCAAGCCTGCCCTGATCGGCTGGGCCGCCAAGACCATCGCCGAGTACGTCGCCGACCGCCTCGACCAGAACGGCGAACACATCACCGCCGACCAGCTCGTGGACGACCTCGCCGAGATCGCCCGCGCCAAGTCCAAGCCGTGGCCCGCCAAGCTGTCGCGCACCAAGGTTGCCGAGATCCTCAAAGGCGTCCACTGGGAGGACCGCGACCAGGCAGCCAACCGAGGTACCGAGGTCCACCGGATCGCCGAACTCCTCACCCACGGCGAAGAGGTCGAGGTCCCCGAACCGATCTCTGGCCACGTCGACGCCTACATCGCGTTCCTCGATGACTGGCAGCCAACTGACGCCCTCACCGAGGTTGTCATCGGGTCCGCCAAGCACGGGTACTGCGGGACGCTCGACATGATCGCCACCCTCCCGGGTCTCGGCCGATGCTTAATCGACCTCAAGACCAACCGGTCCGGACCGTTCGGTGAGGTGGCCCTACAGCTCGCCGCCTACCGCCACGCAGAGGTGGCACTCATCGACAACGAGACGGTCCCCATGCCGCCCGTCGACTGGTGCGGCGTGCTGTGGCTCCGGGCCGACGGCTACGACCTCTACCCCTTCGACGCCGGGCCTGCCCAGTTCCGGTCCTTCCTCTACGTCCAGCAAGTCGGCCGGTTCCTGGCGGACCAGAAAGACCGGGACCTCGGCGCCAAGCACCCCGCCATCACGCCCGCCGACGTTGCCATGGAGGCCACGGCATGACTGACATCACCATCTACGAGCACGACTCCACCTACGCCATCGTCCCCTCCGCGGCGTCCCTGGCTGACCAGATCGCCCGAAGCGACTTCGCCCCGGCCGGGCTGCGCGGCAAGCCCGAAGCGGTCATGGCCGCCATGCTCCAGGGCCACGAGCTCGGCATCGGGCCAATGGCCGCACTCGCTGAGATCGGGGTGATCAACGGCAAGCCCTGCATCAGCGCCAAACTCATGAGGGCACTCGTCCAGCGGGCGGGCCACGACCTGTGGTTTGAGGTCAAAACCAGCACCAAGGTCACCATCTGTGGCCGCCGCAAGGACTGGCCCGAAGACCGCGTCGCCAAGGTCACCTGGACCATGGATGACGCCAAGACCGCTGGCCTATCCGGCGGCCAGAACTACCGCAAGTACCCCCGCGCCATGCTGGCCGCTAGAGCCACGGGCGAGCTATGCCGGGACAACTTTGCCGACGTTCTCGGAGGCCTGTCCTACACCCACGAGGAGGTCTCCGATGGTGATCTGGTGGCCGACGCAGACGTGGTGATCGAGTCCCGCGACGACGTGGCCCCACCGGAGAAGGCGACCAGCACCCGCAAGGCCAAGAGTGCCCCGGCCCGCAAGGTGGCCGCGGCCAAGGCCACCCCCACGACCACGGTCGCCGCTCCGGTCGACCTGCCCCCACTCCCCGGTGAGGACGGCTATGGCGACATCGTGGACGCCGAAGTGGTCGAGGAATCCACCGTCGACCCTGCGGCCATCCAAACCCGCATCGACGGGCTGACCCAGGAGGACCGCCAGGACCTTGGCGAGTGGTGGAAGGCCCAGGGCATCCCGCCGCTCAAGTCGGGGAACGTGACCGCCGAGCAGGCCGCCGCCATCGGTGCAGCGATCGACGCCTACAACCCGGCGACCCCGGACCCTGCTGCCCGCAACAAGAAGATGTGGGCGATGGTGGCCGAGGCGTGGCCGTCCGATCCCGACGAGGACCGTGACGAGCTGCGCCGCCACCTGATCCAGACCGTCACCGGCCAGCGCACCAGCTCCTCGAAGGACATGGACGGCGACGAGTGGACCGCCCTCTTCGACGCCCTCGAATCGATCAAGGCCGGCACCCACTCACTGTTCCTGCGTTCCAACGGTGAATGGGAGCTGCGCAAGGCGACGGGCGGTGCGTCGTGATCCTCACCCCGCTGCCCGCTCCCGCCCGCAACGTCCACCCGCTGCGCTCCGACTACGTCGAGGTGTGCTGGACGCCCGTGGTCGGCTCGACGGCCGTGGCACTGCTGCGCCTGCTCCCGGCCATGTGGGCCGAGGCCGTGCCCGTCGAGGTGGCTGACCTGGACTTGGCGCAGCGGTTCGGGCTCGGCAAGTCCGACCGGGTGCGCCAGACCGCCCAGCGCATCGCCCGGTTCTGTGGTGGCCGCTGGGACCCGTCGTTGCGCCTGCTGGAGGTTCCGACGGCGCTGCCGTCTCTGTCGCCCGGCCAGTTGGCCCGGGTGCCCGAGTGGACACGGGCCCGCCATGAGGCCCTGACGATGGCGGTGGCGTCGTGAACGCCGTGACGTGGCCGCTGGCCTTGCCGCTGATCCTGGCCGTGTGCTTCTACGTGCTCGCCGTGGTCGAGGACCGGGCCGAACGACGAGAGAGGAACGAGCGATGAGCGATGAACGTCCGGGGTGGCATCGCCACCCGAATGGTGGCGGCTGGGTGGAGGACACGGCGACAGTCGATGAGACGGCTTACGTCGGACCCGACGCTCGGGTGTTCGAGACCGCTCGGGTGTCCGGGTCCGCTTGGGTGTACGGGACCGCTCGGGTGTTCGGGGCTGCTGAGGTGTCCGGGACCGCTCTGGTGTTCGGGGCCGCTGAGGTGTCCGGGAACGCTGAGGTGTTCGGGGCCGCTCAGGTGTCCGCTCCCCGCCATGTCCTGACCGTCGGCCCGATCGGGTCCGAGGACCAGACCCTGACCCTGTTCCGCGCTGAGACGGGGTACTGGGTGAGTGTCGGGTGCTGGCACCCGGACGGGGCAACCCTCGATGACCTGACCGCTGAGGTGCAGCGTCGAGCACCGGACCATGCGGATGAGTACGAGGCCGCGATGGCGTTGTGTCGTGTGCGGATCGCTGAATGGGAGAAGCGATGAGCGAGACCGACGACCTGGTGTCCCGTGCCCGTCGGCACGCGGAGACGCACCCGGAGTCCCGGGAACTGATCGAGGAGCTGCTGGAGGAGCTGCTGGAGGCGGTCGTCCGGTGGGCGTGCTTCGCCGCCCCGCCCCCCGTCCCGCCGTGGCCGGATGGCGTCCTGCGAGACGCCGCCAACCGGCTGCGCTGGATAGCCAACTCCGGCTACATCGAGGACCCGGGAATCAAGCGAATCATCCGCAGTTGGGCCGACGAACTGGACGCCACCCCCGTCCCGCCGTGGCCGGGTGCGGTGCTGTCCGGACTGGTCGATGAGGACGGGGTGCCGACGTGGCTCGCCCAGGCCGGGCAGGTGCGGGGCGAGCAGGTGCGGCGCCGCTCGGATCTCGTGTGGGTGAACAACGACCAGATGGTCGCCCACCTCGACACCGTGTGGGTGGAGGTGCGTGCTCCCCGGGCCGTGCCCGTGCCGGAGACCGAACGGGTGCCGTGGTGGGAGGCGGTGGGACGGGTCGGCCTGGCCGGTGACCCGTTCGTGGAGGTCGGCTCCGACGATGAGGGGCCGTGGGTGCGGGTGGTCGAGGGTGGCACGAAGCTGCACTCACCCGTCGACCCCGATGGCACCGTCGAGGTGCTGCGACAGGACGGCGACCGATGACCGACCTGATCCTCGGCCCGGTGATCGCCGCGGTAGATGCCGTTGGGCGTGGGGCGTGGGATTGGTGGATCGTGGCCGGGCTGGTGGTGGCGGTGCTGGTGGCCCAGGTCGTGGCCGTGGCGACGAGAGGCCCGATGGACGACGAGCAGGAGGTACAGCGATGAGCGATGAACGTCCGGAGTGGCATCGTCACCCGAACGGTGGCGGCTGGGTGCAGGACACGGCCCATGTCGATGACACCGCCTACGTCGGACCGGACGCTCAGGTGTCCGGCTCGGCCCGGGTGTACGGCTCGGCCCGGGTGTCCGGCTCGGCCTGGGTGTCCGGCTCGGCCCGGGTGTACGGCTCGGCCTGGGTGTCCGGCTCGGCCTGGGTGTCCGGCTCGGCCTGGGTGTCCGGCTCGGCCCGGGTGTACGGCTCGGCCCGGGTGTGCGGCTCGGCCTGGGTCAAGCACCCCCGGCATGTGCTGACGGTGGGTCCGATCGGGTCCGAGGATAAGACCATCACGGTATTCCGCTCCGACACGGGCCATGGGATCGCGGTCGGCTGCTGGTGCGACCCGGCCAGCACGGTCGAGGACCTGGCGGCGGAGGTGCAGCGTCGAGCACCCGAACACGCCGCCGAGTACGCCGCAGTGGAGGTGCTGGTGCGGCTGCGGATCGAAGAGTGGGAGGCGCAGCGATGAGCAACAACAACAACAAACAACAAGGAGAAGGCAAGTGAGCAACGTAACGATTGATGGTGTCGAGTACGCACCGGTCCGCCCTGTGGGTGGTGAGGTGCGGATCGTGATCGGCCAGCGTGGCTGGGTGTGGGTCGGGTACTACCGCCACGAGAACGAGGTGGTCACCTTGACCGGTGCACGCACCATCCGCCGGTGGGGTACGACTGCCGGGCTGGGCGAGCTTGCGGCTGGGCCGCTGGGTGAGACTGTCCTGGACCCTACTGGGATCGTGGAGATTCATGAGTTGGCGGTGGTGGCGACGATCCACGCTGATGCTGAGGCGTGGTCGGGGCATCTCGGATGACCGGGCGAGGTGTGCTGTCCGTTGTGGAGGACTCTGGCGGCTACAGCAACGGCTACGGCGACGGCGACGGCGACGGCTACGGCGACGGCAACGGCTACGGCGACGGCTACGGCAACGGCAACGGCAACGGCTACGGCAACGGCGACGGCGACGGCTACGGCTACGGCTACGGCTACGGCTACGGCTACGGCTACGGCCACGGCTACGGCTACGGCCACGGCGACGGCGACGGCTACGGCGACGGCTACGGCGACGGCGACGGCGACGGCGACGGCGGCCGAGCATGACCACCCAGGAATGCCCGAAGTGTGGTCCGGTCCCTGACGTGGAGTTGTTCGGCATCGAGTACCCCGAGCACCAGAGGTGACGCGTGGCAACCGCCAAGGCGTCTGCGAGATCAAGGAGACATGGTGAGTAGGTCGAGTGTTGTTCCGTGGTGGGGGCGTCTGTTGCCGTGGGTGCTTGCCGTGGTCGCCGCTGGGTGCCTTGGCTGGTCGCTGGGCATCGACGCGTGGACATGGGCCGGAGAGGTGGAGAGATGACGACAGTCCAGAGCCTCCACCGCAATGCCGAAACGGTCGTAGACCTGCTGGTCGACTGCGGCCCGCTCACCAAAGGCCAGATCTCAGAGAAGCTGGCATGGCCTGTCGGTCGAGTCGAGAACGCACTGCGCTACGCCCGGGACGAACTGTGCCCGGACCTTGACCTTGCCATCCCGTCACCCACCCCCGGCGACGGCTGGCGCTACCAGGTCACCACCGAGTGGCAGCCAGTCGAGGCTGGTGCCTCCCATCAGCTCGGGCACGTCGAGTCCAGGCTGCGGACGATCCACCGCGACGTGGGGCTGATCCTGCCGCATGTACCCAAGGGCTCCCGCGAGTGGCGACGAGCGAACTTCCTCAACAAGCACCTGGCCCACATGCTGGGCACCCTCAAGGAGATCAACGATGGCGAAGGGTAAGCAAGCCGCGCTCTCAGTGCAGCGGCGATACGAGGCGGCCGTCGAGCACATCGACCGGCTGACGACCGAGCTGGTCGATGCCAAGCAGCGAGCACGGGACCTCAGGGACACGGCCGCCAGGGTGCCGGCAATGGAAGCCCGGATGGTCGAACTACAGCGCCAGGTCGACGCTATGGAGTCGACCGGCATGGCTAAGTTGCGGGCAGCTCACGCAACCGATTTGTCCGCCATCTCGACGGAGCTCGACCGTGCGATTGATGAGCTTACCGCTCTCGTGGCAGTGAACTTCAAGACGGCCGACTTCAAGGCCCCGCAGACGCTGATAGACGCCATTAGTGCGGGCGGTGCTCGGTGGGCACCCGTGAGGGCCGCACTGCACCCGGGGAGGATCAACAGGGAAGCCCGGCGCGTTCTGGCGTCCGACCGCCGACTCCGGGAGGTCGACCATTATGAACTGGTAGTGCAAGAGAACGGACGAACTGACGTGGAGAATCTCCGCCGCACGGCGTGGGTGCCCGGTCGTCCAGGTGCTGCCACAGGGGTGATGCAGTGATGACCGACCTGATCCTCGGGGTCGACCCCGGCAAGACCGGCGCACTGGCGGTGCTGCACCCTCAGCTCGGGCTGCTCGACGTGCACGACATGCCGGAGGCGACCGGGCACCCGCTCGGCGCCCTGGTGGCCGACATGGTGCGGGACTACGAGCCCGACCGGTTCGGGCTGGCGGTGGTCGAGAAGGTGCACGCCATGCCCCGACAGGGCGTGTCCAGCGTGTGGACGTTCGCTGAGGGCCACGGTACCGTGTTGGGTGCGTTGGGTGCGCTCGGTGTGCCGGTGCGGCTGGTGCCGCCGTCGACGTGGAAGAGGGCGCTGGGCTTGTCGTCGGACAAGAACGCCAGCCGTCAGCGGGCGATCGAGACGTGGCCCGAGCATGTGCGGACGTTCGCCAGGGTCAAGGACGACGGCCGTGCCGAGGCGGCGCTGCTGGCCCTGTTCGGAGCTCGGCCGTGAAGGCGCCGGGAGGCCCTGGGATGATCCTGTCCGGCCCTGTCGATGTGCCTGGGCTCGGGCGCATCATCACCCTCACCCCCGCTGCGTGTCGGGCGCTTGACGCCATGGCCCGCCACCGGGCCCTCGCCATCCCTGCCCGCGAGGTGCATCCGGCCACCAGGGAACGGCTCACCGCCGACCGTCTCGCCGTCGCCTCCGACGGGTGGCTGGCGATCACCGCCGACGGCCGCACCGTGGCGGACTGGCTGGGGGCGTCGTGAGCGCCCGGTACATCATCGGTGACACGCGCGACGTGCTCGCCACGATCCCCGACGGGTCGATCGACCTCGTGATGACCTCGCCGCCGTTCCTGGCGTTGCGCTCGTATCTGCCCGCGGACCACCCGGACAAGCACCGGGAGATCGGTTCGGAGCCTGACCCGGCCACGTTCCTCGACACGCTGCTGCTGCTCACGGCGGAGTGGGGGCGGGTGTTGGCGCCGCACGGGTCGATCTGTGTGGAGCTGGGCGACACCTACAGCGGGAGTGGTGGCGCGGGCGGGGACTACAACCCCGACGGGCTGCGGGATGGGCAGAGCAAGTTCGAGGGGTCGAACCAACGGCGGGGCAAGGTCGTGGACCACAACTCGGGGCGGCGGAACCCGCCAGACACCTGGCCTCTCCCGAAGTCGTTGTGCGGCATCCCGCACCTGTACCACCTGTCCCTCGCCTACGGGCGGAACCTGCTCACCGGCGAGGAGTCCCCGGCGGGGCGGTGGCGGGTGCGGAACGTGGTTGCGTGGTGCCGTCCGAATCCGCCGGTGGGTGCGTTGGGCGACAAGTTCCGTCCGGCCACGAGCTACATGACGATTGCGACGAGGGCGCAGAAGCGGTACTTCGACCTCGACGCGGTGCGGACGGAGCACAAGCACCCCGACGATGCGTCACGCGCTCGCACGGGGCACCGCGACGCGGGGAAGGTGGGCGGTGATGGTGCGTCTAATCCCGCGGGTGCCCCGCCGCTGGACTACTGGGTGATCCCCACCGCCCCCTACAGCGGCAGCCACTACGCCGTGTATCCCCCGGCGTTGTGTGAGCGGCCGATCAAGTCGATGGTCCCGGCGAAGGTGTGCACCGTGTGCGGGGCACCATCGGAACGGATCACGTCGGAGCCGGAGTACGTGAGCACCACCGGCGGCAGAGTGGTCAACCACTTCGATGGGGACCGCAAGGGGGAAAGCGTGAACGCGTGGGAGGTCGACGGCGGCAACCCCGGGCACGTCGTGCGCTCCACCACCACCATCGGCTGGTCGGAGTGCGAGTGCCCCGACGACGGCACCAAGTGGCGTAACGGCGTCGTCCTCGACCCGTTCGCCGGCAGCGGAACCACACTCATGGTCGCCACCGGCCACGGCCGCGACGCCATCGGCATCGACATCGACGCCAGGAATGCCGACCTGGCGCTCGACCGCGTAGGACCGCTCATGCTCACCGTCGAGCACCACCCCGAGGAGGCTGCATCGTGACGGCCGGTTGGCGCGTCGCGTGATGGCGTTGACTGACGACGACCTCCCCGACGACGTCCTCGAAGAACAAGCCGCCGCCGAAGGGCTGACGGCACGGCCCAGCCGGACCCGCCAAGACGTACCCCACGACACCGACGCCGAGATCGGCGTCCTCGGGGTGATGCTCTACTCGATGACCGCAGCCGAGACCGTCCTCGGTCTCGGCCTTGAGCCCGAGCACTTCTACGCCCCGCGGCATCAAGCGATCTACACCGCCATCTGTGAGACCGTCGCCGCCGGCGAGCAACCCGATCCGGTCACCGTCCCACCGAGAGGCAACGGCAGCTTCGACGGGCGCGACCTCCTGTCGATAGTCACCCACGCTCCCCTGTCGACCAGCGCACCCGCCTACACCCGGCGGATCATCCACACTGCCCGGTTGCGGGCGCTGCTCAGCGGGGCGCTAGAAGCGGCCAACTCGGCCCGCAACGGCGACCTAGACACCAGCCTCGCCCAACTCCAGCGCCTCGCAGCCGCCCAACCCGCCGACGACGCCGGGACCACCTGGACCCCCGTCGACCTCGCAGCCGTCATCGACGGCGATGGGCCACCCGAGCCCACCATGCTCGCCCGCGACGACGGGCACCAGCTCCTCTACGCCGGGCGCGTCCACGCGTTCAACGCGGAGTCTGAATCGGGCAAGAGCTGGCTGGCATGCGCCGCCGCCGCCGAGCGTCTCACCGAAGGCGAACACGTCATCTACCTCGACTTCGAAGACCACGCCACGGGCATCGTCGGCCGACTCCGGGCCCTCGGCGTGGACCGTGACGCCATCATCGGCCGACTCCACTACGTGCGCCCAGACGACCCGATCGACCCGGTGGCCATCGCCGCACTAGAGCGGCTCCTGATCGACCACCAACCAACCCTGGCCATCGTGGATGGCGTCACAGAGGTGATGGTACAGAACGGGTGGTCGATCAACGACAACGACGACGCCGCCAAGTTCCTCCTGGCGCTCCCCCGACGGATCGCCCGTCACGGATGCGCCGTCGTGCTCATCGACCACGTGCCCAAAGACAAGGAGGCCAGAGGCCGGTACGGCATCGGGGCCCAACACAAGCTGGCCGGGGTGGATGGGGCTGTGTACCGCCTGGAGGTCACCCAACCGTTCGGGCTCGGCCGCACCGGCACCAGCCGGATCACCGTCGCCAAGGACCGGCCAGGCCACGTCCGTGGCTTCGCTTCTGGCGGTGAGACGGTCGGGACGTTGCAGCTCACCTCACGGGCCGACGGTGATGTGTCGCTAGCCATCTTGTGCCCCGAGTCAGACACACCAATAAGGACCCGCCCGACCACTCTCATGGAGCAGGTTGCAGCGGCAATCCAAACCCTAAATGACTCCGGTGTTTACCCAACTCGCAATGGCATATTGGCGGACGTGTCAGGCAAAAAGAAGTGGGTGGCCGAAGCGCTCCGGCTCCTGATCGAGGAGGGGCATGTGACGACCCGGCCCGGCCCGAACCGATCCCAGCTCCACACCCTGACCAAGCCCTACGTCGTGCCCCAGTCCCCCCGATCCGACCTCACCGAGGAGTTCTAGCCTGTGGATAACTGCCCTCAAATCCCCTCCATAACCCAGGTGGGTCCCGGTGGGTCCCAGTGGGTCCCGGACCCACCTGGTGTGGGCTCGTCCCGGGTGGGTCCCGTCACGGTGGGGTTGGGGTCTGAAGACCCCACCGAGGGACCCACCCAGGGACCCACCCAGCCGCCCACTACCCCCACCCAAAAAACTCAGGTGGGTCCCGGTGGTTGGGACCCACCTGCACTGTGGCCGGGATTCGACCCATCGAGGCGGAGTCCATACGGCGACGCCTGGCGTGATGTATGGTCGAGGCTCAACGACTCGTGGACGCCGATGCCCGAGATCGTCGCCGCTGTAGCGACGCGCACGACCTGCAAACAAAAACTGTAAGCGGCATGATCCGCGAGGCCGGGAACAACGGGCACCTGATAATCCGAGGCCGGTACTCCCGTAAATCCGATACCCGGATGATTCGGCGCAACCCACAGGCGGCAGCATGAACAACTCCGACCGAGCCAGGATCATTCTCAATATAGAAATAGCGGCCAACTGGCTAAACACCATCCCGCATGACATAAATGCAATCGTGGCCGAGAAGCACCGCCAAGCCCGAGCACAAGCGTCGATCCGCTCCGGCAGCGACGGCCGAGCACCCAAGGGCAGCCACTCCGACCCGACCGCCTCAGCGGTCATGTCCTCAGCCGAAGCGATCGCCGACGCCGACGAGTGGACCCGAGAAGCAGACGCCGCCCTCGCCCTGCTGGATGAGACCATGGCGTGGCTGCTGGCCAAGTGCGGGACGATCCAGCGCGCCGGGCTGCGGCCAGAGCCACCACTAGCCCAACCCAAGCGGCAGGCCTGCGCCAACTGTGCCCGCTTCGGGCTCGACGTCGACCTGGCCGACAGCGGCGGTCGTCTGTGCGGCCAGTGCAAGACCTTCCGCCGCAACCACAAGGTCATGCCCCATGAGGCGATCTGTCGGGCATGGGCCAGCGGCACCAGCCGCATCACGCCGGGCCTGATCGCTGAGGCCAAAGCCCACGCACAACGCAAGCGCCGAGCCTCGTAGCCTCGTGGTACTTGCAATGCGCTGACCTGCATGATAGGTCTACAGCAGTTGAGTGCGACCCGTGGCCCTGCGCCCGGGTCACTCTTGCGTTACCGGGGAGGCTGACCGAATGGTCCACCCGCTCAAGTCCCACGCTCGGCGCAAGCTCATAGCTCACGTTCGGGCGACGCAACCGTGCTGCCACCTGTGCGGTCTGCTCATCGACCTCGACGCTGACCACCAGCGGGCACCGCTCGGATCAGCACTCGATGAGCTGGTACCTCGTGCTCATGGCGGGTCATGCACTGACCCTGCCAACGTGCGGCACGCCCACCGGCTGTGCAACAGCATCCGAGGGACCAAGACGATCACACCTGACCTGCGCAGACGCTGCCACGCTGCGGTGATCGATGTCCTGCAACCGTCCGTCGTGCGCCGGAGCTGGTGACGGGGCCACCGTTTCTTTGGTTATCCA